>DAOWNN010000213.1 GCA_030642585.1 Bacteroidota bacterium
TAACAAATAGATTTAAGATTCATTCTATAAATATGGTATTGCTTTGCAATAATCTACGGGATTCCAAATTAAAATATCCTATAATTGTCCGATATTGAACTTATCTTTCATCAGTTCTAATCAAAGGAGTTTCCAGGTGTCTGCCAACTTATATATTGTGACTAAAACTTAAGCTGTCAGAGTCCGAATTGAGTGAGGTACGGTTGGCTTAAGTTTATTAATCGGATTCAAAAAAGCCAATAATTTGTTTCATAAGGTCCAGACCTTGATTTCGATCAGGAATGGCTTCAAAAGGGAAGCCCAGGATAACAGTTTTGTAGGAGCCTTTAAAAAATATTCCGGCACTTGAGTTATTTTCACGATACCGAAATGAGCTTATTGCCCCTCTACCGGAAGGTTCAATTGCATCAGGTGCTTCTACAGTATATACTTTGGGATGATAGCCTGTATTAAAGCTCCACTCACCATTAAAATATGTCTTGCTGTAATCTGTTGAATAAACTTCGCCTCCAAGAACAGCATGATTTGTGCGCCATTTGAAATGCAATACATCTTCTGCAAAGTTCCTGGTGACCGTGTCACCTGTCAGAATATGATCAGAGCCAATATAGGCACCTGAAATAAAAATATTTCCTCCCTGATCTGCAATTTGTTTTAACTTCACACGGGTTTTGGGAGTAAAAATTTTAAAATCATAATTTATTATCCCACCAGCCTGCGATATGAAAACAGGCGTAGATTTTTCTTCTCCAAAGATCATGTCTACAAAGCAATAAAGTTTCGGATCAAACGACTCATCCTCAAATGCTTCATCACTCATAGAAACAAAAGATTTCCCGGCAGCCATGATTGCCTCCCCATGTATATAAGTGAAGTCAAAAGTATTACCCGGGATGATCTTTCCTTCAAAATTTCCATAGCTGGCACCCCAGCCCGGACTATCATCATCCAGCCAGGGAGAATGCCGCCTGAAGTCATAAGGAACACCTGTGTACCCTGGTTCCTGTTTGTATGGAACTCCCTGGTCTTCCCACCAGGCAATACCTGCCATATTGCCAACATCTACTTTTGAGGGACCTGATATCCGGTCGAAACCGTTTACTACCAGTGCAATATTCCCATTTTGATTTACAAAGCCTGCGGATAGAATCTCTGAAGGAAAGCTTTCACCTCCCCGGTTAAGGGCTGTGATCCTGAAACTATATATTTTGTTGTATTCCCCGAGTGAAAGAACTATTGTAGTATCACTAATTAACACTCCCTGGTCAAAACCATTTTTTCCAAGCCTTTTATATAGTTTGTACTCGTCCGGTTCGGCGGTGGGCTCAAGAGGATCATTTACAGCTTTCCAGCTTAAGCGAATAGTTTTATTCCCGAGGCTGGAAATTGAGAACTTGTTAACAGGGAGTGGCTGAACCACGTAATCCCTTCCTTCCTGGCTTGCCAGGAATTTGAGCATGCCTTTATATATGGAACGACTTACAGCAAACCGGAAACGAGGATCAAGTCCAAGGTACATATCTGCCAGGTTTTGATGCGAGAGCAGTTCCAGCAACATGGCAGGCACATTTGGCCTGTATGCTTCAGAATATTGTTTGTTCCACAATCCACGCCTGGTCCAGTCAGGTCTGAACTGACTCCGCAAATCTTCCACAATCTGTGATTGAACAATATCAGAAAAGTCCCTGCTGGCCATTTTTGACTGCCCGTTGGGGAAAACCCCATCATCTGTATCAGAACTGTATATTGCCAGTGTACCGATAATTGAATCATTGATAGTAACCCCCGCATCGGTATGGAAAGCGAGTGCCAGATCTACAGGGATTTTAAGTCCCGGAACTTCACGATGACCTGTTGGCCCGTTGGGGTTTCCCATTAAGTAGTTTATCCATTCTCCTCTTGACTGGTAATCATCATTATAATCGTTCCTCCCATCGTTTAGGTTATAAACAATAGAATCGGGCATCCCTGCATACTGGAGATAATATCTTGCTGCCTCCATATACCTGGGTTTGTTGCTGATTTTCCATTCAAACTCGTTGGGGTCGATTTCAGTTTTTCCCTCATCACCTTCATTTTGTGCATTTTTCAGAGACCATTGATTGGGTAACAATTCAGAGGAAGGCCTTCTGGCAACATTGCCCATTCCCCCGCCAAACCTGATAGCATCTGTACTCACTATGCCCTTGCCCGAACTTTTGGCTGAGATCTTCACTGAAGCAAGCTCCTTATTTTTGCCTTTCAAAAAATGATAAGTCCCGAGGTAGATCCAGGTACCGGCACCCATTTGTTGATTTACAAGATATTCTGCTTTTCCACCGGAATAATAAATGGTATATTTTACATCATCTACATTCTCTTTGCCTCCGGCATAACTAATATATACTGCATAGTCTCCATCCTCTGGAATATCAGGTATATAGATTATTGATCCTGAAGCTGAATAGCTGGTACTGAACCTTAAGTGACTTCCCATTTGAAACGGATTCTCGTTTTCTTTAAGACTGTCTTTCCATAGAAACCCCCCGGAGATTGTATCCGGATTTATACCTGAAAATTTAATTTCTGAAAATCCTGTAGAAAAATCATTATCTACCAACACTTCATATACCTGGGTATCTCTTTCCCTTGGCAGAAAAAGTGTAGCACCTGCATTTTCTAACATTGGCACAAGGTAGGGGAGAACATAAGCCATTGGGAAAATATCTTCAACTGTACTATGAAGCCGGGCTCTCTGCCACTCCCATCTATCCAGCTTTGACTCATAATAGTATCCATGGCTTGGCCACAAGGCAATAATCTTCTGGTCAAGACCCAAAACCGGTTCATATGAATCTAATTTTCTAATAAAGGGGGGAGTACTTTTCTTTTCCTGAGACAACCTGTCTGAATCAATCGGGAAATTTTCCCTGTATATATTGGGGACAAGTTCTTCGAGAAGGTTACCACCGGTATAAACTTCAATTTCATACTTCCTGAAAGCTCTTCCCAGTTGATTTGACAATGATGTGGTCAGAACCGAAATGTAATCTTCGCGAAAAGGAATATAGGATAATGTATTGTTGAAGAACAATAAGATCTTTTTATTCTCTTGCCGGACTTTAATAGAATCAATACTTATTTTCCCCAGGTGATCCCAGTTATTGAGAGGAGTCTTCCATGCTTCCAGTTTTTTCGATGCCTTTTGTTCCCACTTATTCAGGTTTTTTTCCTGTGAAAAAACCGGAGAAGCTAATGCTGCCAGCAGTATAAAAGCTATGATCAAATTATAGCAGATTGGCCGGATTTTATCTTTATTCGTTTTATTCATTTTTGACACTTAATTATTATAGACAATGTATAACACTAAAAAAATCAACTTTCAACATCCAACATTCAATGTTAATCCCCTACAGGGAAAATTCAATATTACCATCTACAGCTACAATACTATAACCGCTACGCGGAATTATTTGCTTTTTAACACCAGGCTAAAGCCCGGTGCTGTTTTTTTTGCCTATAGCCTACAGCCTATTTATACAAATAATACTTTTTAGAGAGTTCCCGGAATTTTTCTACGTCCTTATTCATAATATTCTCAATATCAGAAAAGTGATAATTTTTGAAAAAATTTTCCCTGATTTTTGAGGAACCTGTTACTTTATCAAACATCATATGCCTGTTTTCTGATAAAGCATAAACATCAATTTCGGGATAAAGATTATGATGTACCTCCATAAATCTGAATTGTAATTCCATCAGGTTCAGCTTATCCTGATCAATAATATGTATTTGCACCCCATTCAGTTCTTTAGCTTTCCACTTTCCGTAGTAGGGTTTAAAAGTTATTGGCCTGAACAGAACGCCATCCAGATTGAGATCATTCATAGCATTTGCCATTAACTGGGGATCAATCCATTCTGCAGCGTATAGCTGAAAGGGGAGGGTATAGCCCACACCTTCAGAGATTACTCCGAGTTCTCCCATGATTCCTGTTGCCGGATAGTAAGCGGCTGTTTCTGCATTTGGAATATGTGGAGAAGACAAAACCCATTCCAGCCCGGTGTCTTTAAATTTCATTTTCCTTTTCCAGCCTTTCATGCGGATAACTGTCAATTTGCAGGTCTTTTCGGTGTTCAGTAGCTTTTCATTTTTGAAAAGCATGGCCAGCTCTCCACATGTCAATCCATAAATATATGGTACAGGATAGGCGCTTACCATTGAAAAAAAACCTTCTTCCACAAGGGGGCCTTCGATTTTTTTCCCTCCGAGAGGATTTGGCCTGTCCAAAACTACAAATTCAATATCATTTTCAGCAGCAGCTTCCATTGCATATCCCATGGTGCTGATATAGGTGTAAGATCGTACTCCAATATCCTGGATATCATAAACCAATACATCAATACCCTTTAGCATTTCCTTTGTTGGTTTCCTGGTTTTTCCATATAGAGAATATACAGGGATCCCGGTTTTTTCATCCGTATAAAAAGCTACGTGTTCCCCGGCAGTGTGATCTCCCCTGACTCCATGCTCAGGCCCATAAAGTGCTATCAGGTTCACCTCCGGTGCCTTGTGTAAAATATCAATAGTAGATTGGAGTTTTAGATCAACACCGGTCTGGTTAGTTATCAGGCCGACTTTTTTGTTATGCAAAATTTCAAAATTGTTTGACTTCAGAACTTCAATTCCTGTTTTCACCCTTGCTTGTGAAAATATTGTGGGTAAAGTAATGCAGGCAAATAGAAGAAGAAAACTAATCTTTCTCATAAACTTTGTTTTTTTGATTGAACAAATCTAATAAGGAGCCTCATATTAAGATGTATATCCCCTACAGGGAAAGTTGAAAATTATAACTAATTCTACAATACCATAACCGCTACGCGGTATTTTTTTTTAACTAATACTA
>DAOWNN010000131.1 GCA_030642585.1 Bacteroidota bacterium
AAATCATAGGGAGGACTTCCTCCCTGTGGTTGAGTTCCGAGTAGTAATGATGGAATATTCCCTTCACAAATAGTTTCGGTATTGCTTATAGTTTCAGACGAAAAAATAGTATTGAATAAAAATCCATTCAGGGGCAGTACCAGGCCAGGTTCGGTGCCACCGCGATCACCCGGACCAGGAATTGAAAAACTACATAAAAAATCAATTCCTTCACCTCCTCCATCAAGAATAGTATCAATATCTGTGATTTCGGTGAAATCTGAGTACCAGATCAATCCTCCGCCTCCTCCACCTCCCGGACCTGCACAAATTACATTAACAGATCCTCCATCTCCTCCTTTGGCCTCTATATGTAAACTACCAATACCTCCAATATTATCAATACTTACAATGATGGCTCCTCCAGCGCCTCCACCTCCTCCACCTCCAGTTGTGGTAGTATTAACATCCTCCCCATTAGATCTTATGTATACATCCGGATTATTTACAACAATGGAATCTGCCATAAAAATCACAATACCACCACCATTTCCTCCATCTGATGCGGAGCCGCCACCAGATTGGGTTCCGCCACCTCCTCCTCCGCCCATAAAAATACGATTCTCAGATGCCCAGTTTGCATAGGAAGTAAAACTCCAGCCACCCCTTCCACCAATATCAGGAATATTGAAACAAGCCACAGGCTCCCATCCTCCTGTACCTCCGGTTCCGAAATTTGCACCTCCTCCTCCACCTGAAAGATTACCATTCCCTCCACCACCACCCTGAAAAATTGCACCGCGTCCTTTTGAATATGTATTGCCTAACAGAGCAGGTCCCGAATCATATGTGGCTGATCCTTCACCTTTACGGGCAGCCTTTAAAGAAGTTGCATCAAAATACCAGTCTTCATAACTTAGGTCCGTATCTGCACAAAGTCCATCCCCATTTTCAGCAAGGGCTCCTTTAAAGCCTTCAGCACTCACGTCAATATCTGCTTCAAGGGTCAGGGTTTTATTTATGATAAATGCCAGAACCCCTCCGGTACCGCTGGCCGAGTTCCAGGGATCGCAAGTAAGGCCCGCCCCAACTACCTTTGCTTTATTATAGGCAGGAACCCTAACTAATTGAACCATACCTTCAATCTCGTACGTAGCAAGCAGATCTGCAGTAAAAGTAATCTGGTTACCACTAATGGCATCAATTAAAAGGAATTCATATTTCCCTGCAGTATTTAATTGTTGTGGGAAACCAAAAGTCGAGGCATTTGGATCCGTTATTTCCACTCCTTTCATCTGGATGATCAAAACTGTATCCCCCACCTGGAAAGCTGAAACGTCACTCACTGTCACCATGTCTGCAGCATCCACTGATACCACTTTAGTATACTGGTTTTTTACACCATAAATAGAAGTTTGGGATTCGCCTGCAAATGGAAGCCCTAGCAGAAAAATAGAAAATAAAATAATTATTGAGTGCTTTTGCAACAAGGCTAATCAGGTTTTGGGTTTTGCTAAGCAACAAATATAAATAATATTACTAAAACCATGCAGTTAAACTTCAATAGAATATTTTTTAATTTTTCTTGCAGGAACAGGAGTACAAGGGTTGGGGAAACAAATTTTCATTCAACATTCAACATCCTGAAAAACGATCCCAGAGGAAAAGTTTCACGAAGGTCCCTGTCTGCCGATAGACAGATTAGTGGTAAAAAAGAAGATAGCCACTAAGACACAAAGTCACCAGGAAACACTAAGAATATAAAATAACCTGGTTAATCCCTGCCTGCTTGCAGCCAGGTTAGTGACTCGGAGACAAAAATATGAGAAACTCCCTACAACTCTCTTTGTCAAAGCGCAGCATGATTATTAATATATTCAAGTAGTTATCTTAGAATACCAGCAGGCTTGAAATGGATTTCAAATTGAAAATTTAGACCAATTCGGGATTTAACAGCTTTTTTATCCATCAGACTCAGGGAGCTCAATAATAAACTTAGTTCCTTTCCCAATATTGGTTTTGTAAGATATAGTGCCGCCAGCATCATTAATTATCTTCCTGACAATTGCCAGCCCAAGTCCCATTCCACTACTTTTGGTTGTGAAATATGGCTCAAATAGTTTATCTCCCATATCTTCCGATACTCCCTCACCATTATCTTCAATACTAATGATGACACGTTTTTCTTTTATGGTAAGCTCAATATTGATTTCAGGGTTTCGCTCAGGAGGAACAGACTGTATTGCATTTTTTATCAAATTAGTAAAAACCCTTCCAAGTTGCTTATCATCAGCAAAAACATTCACATTTGCATTATTTCTAAAATCTACATTAAATGTCAGATTCTCATCGTTTGAAAATAGCATCACCAGGTTATTAATAAGAGCAATCATATCTACAATCGAATTTCTAGCCTGTGGCATTTCAGCAAAATTCGAAAAAGCAGAGGCAATAGACGACAAATTATCAATCTGCTCAATCAATGATTTTGATATTTTTTTCAGCTGCACATCCCAATCCGGAGCATTGTCTTCCCATGACTTCTGGAGTTGTTGAATACTTAACTTCATCGGGGTGAGAGGGTTTTTAATTTCATGTGCAATCTGTCTTGCCATTTCTCTCCATGCACTTTCTCTTTCTGATTTAGCAAGGGCTTCAACATTCCTTGCCAGTTCATCAATCATCCTGTTATATTCATTCACCAGGCTTCCAATCTCGTCCTTTCCCTGGTAATAAATAGGCTCACTTTTCTTACCAAGTTTTAATTCTCCAATTTTTCGCTGAATAAGCCGTAAGGGTGTAGTTATTTGGTTGGATATAACCACTGCCAGGATAAGTGAAATAAGGATCATAACCATTGAAAAATTAATAATGGCTACAACCAGATTTGAAATTTCTGTTTTCAATGAGTTATGGCGTGTGAAGTATGGTAAATTCAGGTACGCAAGCAACTGATTATCATGATTTATAAATGGAACATATGCTGACAAATAATTTAGATCTCCAATTGATTCTTCCTGTACAAATTCAGCTTTATTGTTAACATCAAGTTCCCTAAAAGCTTGATAATCCATTTTCCTGCCCGTCAACCCCCTGTTCAGTACTTCCTGCCTGGATGTGGCAAGAATATTACCTTCCGGATCATATAAATTAATGTCAGAAAAAAACACATTTGAAAATTTGATCAATAGTTCATCAAGGCTTCCATATTGATCAGTATGCCAATCCCTGGTTAATTCCGGTTCAAAACCAAGTTTATGGTCTATTTCCACATATACTGATTGAATCTTTTCAGACAATATCTCAAATTGCTGAGTCCTGTATTGACGAATACTAAAAAATATAGTTGCTATACCAATAAAAATTAATGAAAAGAACAGAATAGAGATCATCCACAACTGTATCTTATATTTCAATAAGGAAGACTTTCTATGAATCCTCATAGGAAGAGAGGCAAGTAAAAAAATCAGGTTAGAGATTATAAAAAGAAAAACAAATAAATAGGAAAAAGAAATAAGCAAATTTGAGAGTTTAATTTCTTGCTGACTCACAACTACAACTAAATCCGGAGAGGCAAAATAGGCAAGATGGTCAAAACCATCGGCATTATAGTTTATGAAATCTGCTCCTTCAACCTGGATAAACATTTCACTCAGATTGTACTTATAATCTCCAGATTGAATTACTAGTTTCCCGTTTTCATACTTGGCATAAGAATACTCATCTTTGGCTGACAATTTTGTTTGTGATTTGTCAAGCAGCAATTCGGGATATCCGAGTTGCCTCAATACCGGACGGGAATACAATTCAAGAAACAAACCATTCAGAAGGCTGTCTATTTTCCTTTCAAAGAAAAAAGAACCAAAATAGCTGGTGTTGCTTGTTCCAAGATTCAACAAAGAAAATCCTTCTGTTGCTAAAGGAGTTCCATATTCCCCCACCAAATCCTCAAAGAAAAGAAAACATGATTCCTCAATCTCATCCTCCACTATCAGGTTTGAGTTAGGATTACAAAGAGTAACATACAAATCATAATTTTCCCAGTAACTATTAAAGAGATTCTTTCTCAAATGATCAAATATTCTTTCTGCAGCCTGGTCAGAAAAGTTGTCAACGCTCATAGAATTCCTCAATCCTTCATCATAATTCAATCTTCTTGCAATACTCCCAAACTTTAGTTCAGCTACCGGATCGCGTTCAACACTTAGATTAACTGCCAGCAGTTCCCTGTTCTTATTCTCCTTTACTTCAGTATTTAATACTATTATCAGAGTGGAATAAACACCAAAAAGAATAGCAAAAAATACAAGTGCAGCATAAGAAAAACCCGGCGATAATTTATAAATTACATAGCCCAGTAAAATATACAGTGCAAGGCTGTAGAAATCAATTTTAGATGGTAACAAGAATTGAAACAGTATGAGAAAAATAATTGACCCCCCCCATGTAAGCATTAAGTCTTTCCTTTTTAATTGGGGCTTTAGAGTATTTATCAATTTATACAAGTACAAGCCGAATGAAATAAATAACAGAACTATGGATAAAAATCCAATCAGGCTCAGATAAGAAATTTTCAGAATCTTATAAGGCTCAAATAAAATGTTTGAATCCATCAACAAGTTCTGAAACAAATAAACAATCAAACTGAAAAATGCTGCAGCAAAAAGAAACCCAAATAAGCTAATAAGCCTGCGTGTTAAATTGCTTTTTGTAATCAGAAACTTCTTGAATCTGAAGTCCTGGTAGAAGTTATAAAATACGAAAAATATAAATACTGAATGTATCAGGAGATGTCCGAGTGAAGAACAGGAATTGGACATTGCAAAATGATAAGGAGAGAATAAATCAAGATCAAAAAAGTCGTAAGGAACTTTGAAATAGAATATTATAAAATTAAGTCCGAGTAAAACCAGCATTGAAATAAATATTACCCAATTAACCGGATATATTTCTCTCAGGGATTTGACGAGAGCCCTGAGAAAAAGAAGAAAACTCAGTAAACCAAGGGAATAAAAAAGTGCTGCAATAGGAAATCCAGCTGACTTACAATCATCCGGGAAAAAAAGTGAACATAAGAAACCCTCATCAATGCTCATAATTTCCCGGGCACCTTCTACAGGAATAGCCGAAATTCCCAGGCATGGAGGGATATGAAAATGTTTGTGGAATTTGTTTTGCAAAAAATCATTCTCATACGCAAATTCATGTTTTAATAGGATTAAGCCTGACAAATAGCTCCCGGGCTCCAATTCCCTGTTCTGATAAACATACCAGGCACTTCCAAGGAAAATCACACCTCCCTCCAGCTTCAATTTAGGAAGGAGATTTTCTACCTGAATATTCTTATCAGACCAATATCTGAGTGTGTCATGCGAGAAAAATAATACCTCAAAACCCTGCTGCTCTATGCGTCTTTTTCTGCCTTTATTATTCAAAAAACCGTAATCCTGACCTTTAATTTCAATGTCCCTGCTTATCTCATCCAGAATATCAGACAAGCTATGCTGCTTCTTATCTAATGACTTCTGAAACCTTGCAGCAACTTTTTCCTCACTCTGAAATTGCAAGTTAAGCCTATCAAAACTTACTCCCAGGAGTAAAAAGATAAGTGTAAGAATAATTATAGGTATGGGTCGAAAACTTCGGATCAATGGAATGTATTTATTTCAATTACCAACTATCCTTAAAAATTTATGAATTCCAGGAATAGTACAGGCTAAATTAATCAATATTCGTATCATATTCAACCATGATGATAGGGTTCCCCTCTAATAATTGAAAAAGCCCGGTAAATTTGCTCCAGTATTATCAGTCTAACTAATTGGTGAGGAAATGTCATCCTTGAGAGACTTACTTTGAAATTTGCTCTTTTCATAACATCTTCAGAAAAGCCATAAGGACCACCAACTGCCAGTACCAGATGTTTTACTCCTGAGATCATAAAGTTTTGAAGAAACCCTGCAAATTTTAGTGAACTGTATTCCTTCCCCTGTTCATCAAAAAGGACAAGAATATCGGAGGGTTTAATTGATTTAAGCAGAAGCGTTCCTTCTGTGTTTTTATGCTCAATTTCTGTACGTTTAATGTTTCTCTTCACATCGGGAAAAACTTTCGTCTGAAACGGAACATAATGGGATATCCGTTCCTGATACAAGAGTATCCCTTGCCTCAGGTATTCTTTATCTGTCTTTCCAATCAGGAAAAAGGAAATCCTCATACTTAATGTTTTTAAAATATTTGCAGAAAATAAATTAAGTCAAAATTAGTAGAATTTCTCAAGATGGCCCAAACAATAAACTAAGGTGAGTTCGATGTAAGAAAAACCATAGCTTTTAATAACATCCAGATAATCAATAAGCCCTGGCTTCCTGCCTGCTGCGCCTTCGCGTAGCCGCTTCGGCAGAGCAAGGC
>DAOWNN010000100.1 GCA_030642585.1 Bacteroidota bacterium
AATCTTTTAACATTTATTACCGGTGGCGGAATTGACCGCCCACAACCCGGCTCCTCCCTAAAACAACCCACTGGGTTGTTTCTTTACGGTCGGCCCTGCCACCTGGGCAAATAATAAAATAAACCTATATACAATAACGAAATGTTGTTATAAAGTTAATCTTTTAACATCTATTACCAGTGGCGGAATTGACCGCCCACAGCCCTGCCCTGTGAAATAAAAGCGAAGCTTTTACTGCGTAGCAGTATTTCATGGGGCCGGCTCTTTTCTAAATTATGCCCTCTCTCAAATAACAGCTTGCGAAGATAATTATTAGTTTTTAGCAGAGCAAAATATTCCTGAAAAGATTACTTTGTTTTCTATGAGTCGGACCTTCAGAATTAGTATTGCTAAAAATTGACTTTTGTTTCGTTTTACTCCATTTGTTCTTTTTAACTTTGCGCTCAAATCATAACAATTTAAATGTAAATAAAATGGAAGCTGTGAATATTAGATTCAAAGAAACTTTGAAGAATCTGGGGTTGAAAGAGATTAATCAGGGAGTTACTACCGGTACAGAATGGATTGATACCAAAGGAAATATTTCTGCATCAGAATCACCTGTGGATGGCAGTATACTTGGAAAAGTTAAAACTGCTACTCTCGATGATTATGAGTATGTGATGAAGAAAGCAGAAGATGCTTTCAAAGTTTGGAGAGAAATTCCTGCTCCGGGGAGAGGAGAAATTGTTCGCCAGATAGGTTTGGCCCTGCGTGAAGCAAAAGAGGATCTTGGAATGTTGGTTAGCTTAGAGATGGGGAAAATCTATCAGGAAGGTCTTGGCGAGGTGCAGGAGATGATAGATATTTGTGATTTTGCAGTTGGGCAAGCTCGCCTTTTGAATGGATATACTATGCAATCGGAAAGGCCAAACCACAGGCTATATGATCAGTACCATCCCATTGGGATTATTGGCCTGATAACTTCATTTAATTTCCCGGTTGCTGTTTGGGCATGGAATTCAATGATTGCTGCTATTGCCGGAGATGTTGTGGTTTGGAAACCAAGTTCAAAAACACCTTTAACTGCAATTGCTACGATGAAAGTAATACAAAAGGTATTAAAAGATAATAATGTTCCTGAAGGTGTATTTAATCTTGTAGTTGCAAAATCTTCAATTCTTGGAGATAACTTTGCTGCTGATAAAAGAATTCCCTTGTTTTCTGTTACAGGTTCTACCAGGGTTGGACAAAGAGTTGGTGGTATTGTAGGCAAAAGACTGGGAAGGGCAATCTTAGAATTGGGTGGCAATAATGCCATTATTGTAACAGAAAGTACAGATCTCAATATGGCAATACCAGGTATTGTTTTTGGAGCAGTTGGAACAGCCGGGCAACGCTGCACTTCTACAAGAAGGTTGATTATTCATGAGGGAATATATGAAGAGGTTAAAAAGAGATTGGTTAATGCCTATAAACAGGTAAGTAATAAAATTGGTGATCCTACTAATGAAGCTACCCTGGTTGGTCCGGTAATTGACGGATCAACAGTTCAACTTTTTCAACATGCTCTTGAAAAAGTAAAAGAAGAAGGGGGAAAAGTGCTTTATGGTGGTAGAGTTTTCAATGAAAGAGAATATGGCTCAAATTATTATGTTGAACCAGCATTAGCTGAAGCAGAGAATAAATTTGAGATTGTTCAGGAAGAAACCTTTGCCCCCATATTATATCTCTTAAAATATAAAACTATTGAAGAGGCTATTGAAATACAAAATGATGTCCCACAGGGGCTTTCTTCTTCCATTTTTACATTGAATGTACGTGAAGCTGAATTATTTCTTTCTGCAAAAGGTTCAGATTGTGGCATTGCCAATGTAAATATTGGAACATCAGGAGCTGAAATTGGAGGTGCATTTGGAGGTGAAAAAGATACCGGTGGTGGAAGAGAATCAGGATCTGATGCATGGAAAGCCTATATGAGGAGACAGACGAATACCATTAATTATGGTACAGATTTACCTCTTGCCCAGGGAATAAAATTTGATATTTGACACTTGGACTATTCGACCATGCCTATCTGCATGTTTTTGAGGATTTCAATCTCCAAAGAGAATATGTGCTTAAGTCTGAACATATTTGTTTCGATCATCCTGCATGGGAAAGCAATTCAGAACGTACCAGCTTAATAGCCAGTTTTTGAATACTTTCAGGATCAAAGCCGCATTCTTTGTAAAGCTCCATTTGCGTTCCGTGATCAATAAATTTGTCAGGGATCCCAAGCCTTTTTACCTGGGTAGAATAGCCTTTATCAGAAAAGAACTCCAAAACTGCTCCACCAAGTCCTCCAATTATAGTTCCATCTTCAACTGTAATCACATGCTTAAATTTTTCAGCTACTTTGTGGAGTATTGATTCATCAATAGGCTTGACAAACCTCATATCATAGTGAGTTACCTGAATGTTTTGCTGCTTTAGCTTCTCAACAGCTTCCTGAACCAGGTTTCCGGCATGGCCTATAGATAGGATTGCGATATCATCACCTTTGCTAATTAGTCTTCCTTTTCCAATGGAGATTTCCTTAAAAGGTTTTTTCCAATCTACCATAATGCCTGATCCACGTGGATATCTTATTGAGAAAGGCCCTTTCCCTCCAAGTTGGGCAGTATACATCAAATTTCGCAGTTCTTCTTCATCCATTGAGGCAGATACAATCATATTTGGAATTGCCCTGAAATAGGCAAGGTCATATGCCCCGTGGTGAGTGGCACCATCACTGCCCACAAGACCACCACGATCTAGACAGAATACAACATCCAGCTTTTGAAGTGCTACATCATGTATTACCTGGTCATATGCTCTTTGCATAAAGCTAGAATAGATATTGCAAAAAGGAATCATTCCCTGGCTGGCCAATCCGGCGGAAAAAGTAACTGCATGCTGTTCTGCAATTCCCACATCAAAAGTACGATCTGGCATTTTAGCCATCATGATATTAAGTGATGATCCACTGGGCATTGCAGGGGTTATACCTACAATTTTTTCATTTTTTTCAGCTAACTCCAAAACTGTATGACCAAATACCTCCTGGTATAATAGTGGTTGAGGCTTTTCGGTTTTAACTTTCAGAATTTCACCTGTAATTTTATTAAATTTTCCCGGTGCATGGAAAGTGGTTTGGTGTAATTCAGCCTGTTTAAATCCTTTTCCTTTTGTGGTAAGGCAGTGCAATAATTTTGGACCGGGAATATTCTTAAGATCGTTTAATACCTGCGTCAAATATCCAACATCATGCCCATCTACCGGACCGAAATATCTAAAATTCAAAGCCTCAAACATATTGCTTTGATTGAGGAGTGTGGACTTAAGTCCCTTTTCCAACTGTTGTACAAGAGAGCGGGTCTTGGGGCCCAGAGTATTCATTTTCCCCAAAAGATTCCAAACTTCATCTTTAATCTTGTTGTATGTTGATGAAGTGGCAATATCGAGCAAATACTCGTTGAGAGCCCCAACATTGGGATCAATCGCTATTTTATTGTCATTGAGTATTACAAGAAGATTGGTATTTTCAATACCCGCATTGTTTAAGCCTTCAAACGCCAGTCCGGCAGTCATGGCACCATCCCCAATTACAGCAATTACCTGCCTGTCTTCTTGTTTTTTGGCAGCTGCCACCGCCATTCCCAGAGCTGCTGATATAGATGTGGAAGAATGCCCGACTCCAAAAGAATCATATTCGCTTTCCGACCGCTTGGGGAATCCACTAATTCCTTTAAATTTTCTGTTTGTATGAAAAACATTCTTCCTGCCGGTAAGAATTTTATGTCCGTATGCCTGATGGCCCACATCCCAGATAATCTGGTCGTAGGGAGTATTAAAAACATAATGTAAAGCAATAGTTAACTCAACAACACCAAGGCTAGCCCCGAAATGACCAGTATTGGTGCTTACCACATCAATGATAAATTCACGAAGTTCCTTGCTGATCTTTGAAAGATCTTCTTTTTTGAATTTTCGTAAATCAGAGGGGTCAGCAATTTGATTTAAATAGGATATGTGATTCCCCCGGGACATAAGTATAAGCTCAGTTTAAACTTTAAAAATTGTTTACAAAGATACAAATATTATTCACTAAGCAGGTTGCAAATAAAGGCTTGTAAATTTCTATATTTGCATTACAATCTGGTTAATGAAATGAGGGTATTGAATTTTCGGATATCTATTTATGAAACTCAAATTGCAAAAAACAAATTACTAACATCAGTATAATGAAAAACAGATGGATCACCCCAATTCTTTTTCTGGTTATCACAGTTTCTTTTTCCTGTGTTTCATCCAGGCAATTTAATGATATACAGGAGAAGAGTCAGAGGCTTCAGGATGAAAGAGACATGCTGAAGGCAGAGAACCACAAGCTAACTATTGCAAATACCGAGAATTCTTCAAAGATTAAAGCTATAAAGGAAGAATTGGAAATGTTGAAACTTAAAACAAATATTAAAGAAGAGGAATATGAAAGCCTGAATAAAACCTACCGACTCTTAATGAGAGGTTATAATGATTTAAAGCAGGCTCAGGAAGAATTAGCCCGGGGGAATGATCGGGAGACACGAAGGTTGCTTAAGCAATTGCAAATAACCCAGGAAGATCTTCAGCTCCGTGAGGATGAATTAAGAAAACTTGAACAATCTGTGAATGAGAAAAAGAGAAATCTTGAGGAGATGCAATATGAGGTTGAAAAACGAAATGAAAGATTACAGGAGTTAGAAACAGCCCTTAAACAAAAAGATGCAATGATGGCAGAGTTGAAAAGCAAAGTTTCAAGCGCCTTATTAGGGTTTGAGAATAATGGACTTACAATTACACAAAAAAACGGAAAAGTGTATGTTTCGATGGATGAAAAGTTGTTGTTTCAGACTGGTAGTTATACAGTTGATCCCAGGGGGGTTGAGGCAATAAAAAATTTGGCCAGGGTATTGGAACAAAACCGTGACATACAAGTACTTGTTGAAGGACATACAGATAATGTTCCTTACAGAAGCAGTGGAGGTCATATTCAGGATAACTGGGATTTGAGTGTGAAAAGGGCAACCTCAATAGTAAGAATTCTCCTTGAAAATTCAAATATTGATCCTGAAAGAGTAACAGCTGCCGGTCGTGGTGAATTCTTCCCTGTTGATCCTGCAAATACGACAGAAGCAAGACAAAAAAACCGCCGTACTGAAATTATTCTTATCCCCGATATGGATAAGCTATATGATATTCTGGAAGGTTATTAATGGTCAAATTACCTTCTTCCTCCTGGTAGGTGATTGTGAATTATACCATATTGTTTCTCCAATGAGAGGAATTAAGATTTCTATGGAAGCAAATGGAAATTAGAGAGGAAACAATACATATTAAGGGAGGAGATTCACTTTTACTAAAAACCAAATTTACACATAGAGGCCCAATTGTTTCAGGATTTAAGAACATCCAGGAGGCCATTTCTATGAAATGGATTGGATATGATTATAGTAATGTATATAGATCGATTTATCTTTTAAACAGGGCAGAAAACTGGGATGATTTTAAGAATGCCCTCAGAACTTTCGTTGATGTAAGCCAGAATATAGTTTATGCCGATAATGAAGGGAATGTTGGATTGTATGCTGCCGGAGGAATCCCGATCAGAAAGGGGGAGGAATACCTGATTAAGCCAGGGCAAACAGATGAATTTGATTGGACAGGGAAAGTTCCATTCGAAGACTTACCTCATGTGTATAACCCTGAGAGTGGATTTGTTGCCTCGGCAAATAACAAAACGGTGGATGATTCTTATCCATATTACATAAGTACCTACTTTGCACAGGATTACAGGTATCATAGAATTGTTGAAATACTTCAATCAAAAGAAAAACTTTCGACTGAAGCTTTCATACTATAAGCCCGTATTCTTATCCGTTTTTATCACCATTTAAGGCAAATCATGGAGCTTCACACAGGCATATTTTCAATACAAAAGATTGGGATAAATCAATTACAATCATTCCCACCGGAGAATCAGGAGTCCCGGCAAGTGAACACTATCTCGATCAGTTTGATATGTATTTAAAGAACAAATATCATGCTGATCCATTTAGCAGGAAAGAGGTAGAGAAGCATGCAAAATATACTACAGTATTCTCTGTCCTAAAGGAGTAAAGTGCCTTAAAGAAAATGCGCTAAAGCGCACGGAATATAATAGTAACACGTATTCACCATGCTTTAGCTTGGTGATATTTTTAGTATGCATTGCAAAAAAATGGTTTTATAAACTGAAAAAACAATACCATACTTCAGCATGGTATTTAATGGATAATTTCAAAGAATGTTTTTAGAGGCTATCTCAAACGGTTCAAAAGCAGTCATTCTGAATTTATTTCAGAATCTTATTGTGCTGATAATTAACTCTTGTTAGATCCTGATCTGCCAGATGGTGAACAGGATGACCAAAACATAGCCTTTTGAGACAGCCCCTAATTATTAGTTTAAATTGTGAGAATATCTTTTTCTTTCAGCTCAATTAGTTCCTCAACTTTTTTTGAATAATCATCGGTTAGCTTTTGAACTTCCAATTCGGCATCTTTCTGGTTATCTTCAGAAAGACCTTCTTTTTGAAGTTGCTTGAATTCATCATTAGCCCATTTTCTGGTATTTCTGATACCAACTTTTGTGTCTTCCCCTTCGATTTTTGCCTGCTTTACTAATTGTATTCTTCGTTCTTCGGTTAAAGGAGGAATACTGATATGAATAACTTCCCCGTTATTCATGGGAGTTAGCCCGATATTTGCGGCAAGTATAGCTTTATCAATTACTCCAAGAAGATTTTTCTCCCATGGTTGGATCAGGATGGTTTTAGGATCCGGAGTGTTTACATTAGCAACCTGCGCCAATGGAGTTTCAGTACCATAATAATCCACAGTAATACTATCAAGCATGCTTGGGTTTGCTTTTCCTGCCCTGATTTTGGCAAGCTGCATTTCCAGGTGGGAAATAGAACTTTGCATTTTATCTTCTGTCTCCTCGAGGTACATTTGAACTTCTTCTTCCATGATTCTATGTTTAGGGAATTGGACTGTGTCAAACAAAAATATGAAATTACATAAAAAAAACAAATTCGATTACTTCAGAGCTAATTGTGTACATAAGTTCCCTGTCTTTCTCCATGAATAATCTTCTTAAGATTTCCACCCACATTCATATTAAAAACAATTAAGGGAAGATTATTTTCCTGACATATGGTAAATGCTGTAAGGTCCATAATTTTTAGTCCCCGGGAATATGCTTCATCAAAACTTAATTTTTCATATTTTTTTGCCTCTTCATATTTTTCAGGGTCCAAATCAAATATTCCATCTACACGTGTTCCTTTTAGTAAAATATCAGCCCTTATTTCAACGGCCCTCAATGCAGCGGCACTATCGGTAGTAAAAAAAGGATTCCCGGTTCCTGCGGTCATTATGACAATTTCTTTATTTTTAAGTGCCTCAATGGCTTTTGTTGGAGAATAACCCTCGCCAACCGGTTCCATTTTAAAGGCAGTTAGTAATCTTGAAGGTACATTCAGGGATTCAAACATGGAACGGATGGCAAGGCCATTAATTACTGTTGCCAACATGCCCATCTGGTCGCCGGAAACTCTATTAAAACCCAAATATTCTCCTTGAATTCCGCGAAATATATTGCCTCCGCCAATCACTATACCCAGCTCTACGCCATGCTCATGAACTTTCTTTATTTCTTCACAGT
>DAOWNN010000255.1 GCA_030642585.1 Bacteroidota bacterium
CCTATGGGATAATCATATTAAGTATGTTTTGATTTAGAAATTAATGCTTTTAGGCTATTTGAAGATACTTTCATTTTACCTATTTTAAGGTTTACAACACCCAATTTTGTAAAGCTACACTTGAATTTCAAATAGTTACAAGGATCTGAGCATCTCGTGCGGAAAACAGGAAACAGGTCGGTATCTCCTTCTATCTTATCGGAAAGAATATCTGCATTTAACCTGGAGGAACTCATCCCCAGGAATTCCCATGTCTCCATGTAAAGAGGATGGTCTGTTGTGCGCATAAATCTATTTTTAAGTCTTCCTTCTACCCTTCGACAAGCTCAGGGTGACTACTTACAGTTATTTGAATTATTATCAAGTAAATATGGATTTCAAATAAAATGATAAGTCAGGTTGAGCCTGTCGAAACCTGAGATTATCAGAGAAAACACTTTCGTCAGACCACTCAAAGTGGTCTGACGAATACTCTTTATTATATTCACATCTCCTTTTCTCTTAACTTTGCGGTTCTCTGCGAAATCTTTGCGTCCCTTTGCGTAACTTCCTTTTTATTCTATAATATCAACATTCCATTCAGTTCTCTATTCATCTGTCGCCTTCTAGTGCAGAGCAACATATATTTCCTACCTGCCTGAACTGTTCAAAAATTCCATCAAACCCAATCCGTTCTGATTTTCAGGATGCTTCTCAAGTATCTGCAGAGCATAGATCCTTGCCCTTGTCAGGTCTTCATTTTTAATGTAGAAATCTGCCATAGCATAAAGGAAATCAAAATTGTCAGGCTCTATTTCCACAGCCCGTAACAGACTTTCTTCTGCATCCTTTGTTCTCCCCAGATATTGCTGTAACAATCCCAGGTTATAAAAGATCCTGCCCCGGCCAGGTATTTTTTCTCCGGCAATTTCAAGGAAGTAAACTGCTTCTTCATACTTTTGCATTTCAGCCAGCAACAAACCCAGCGAATAAAAAGACTCTGCTACTTCCGGATGATTTGTTGTAATATCCCGCAAAACTATTTCAGCCTCCCGGTTATTTCCCTGTTGGTTATAAAGCACAGCAAGATTCATCTTTGCAGGAAAAAACTTATCATCTATACGTATTGCCCCCAGGTAATTCTCTACTGCATTATTTAAATCTCCTAAATTACCACTCAGGATACCCAGATTATGCATGGCTGAAGGAAAATCTCCCATATATTCCTGCGCTTCCCGGTATTCTGTTAAGGCTTCATGATAGGCCTTAACATGAATTGTGTCAATCATTTCTATCGGCACACTACTTAACCTGAAGGCAGCAACCATACGTACTGCCTTTACAGGGTCATTCAGCATTTGAACAAAAGTTCTCACATATCTTTCATTTGAGAAAGCAAAATAATGCTGTACTCCGGCATGCCTGATTATCGATTCAGGATCAAACATTGCCAACTCCAGGGCCTCCATACTCTTTTCATCCCCATATGTAGCAATAAGCGACAAGGCCGTAGCACGAATAACTACCCCATATAAATCATCTCCTGCAATATCTATCAAACTTCCCAGGGCTTCATGCTCATGTTTCCGGCCGGCTGCCAGTGTAGTTCCATAATGAGGCTTACGGTTCTTACCATACCACTCAATTATCTTATCATCTGACCATTGTGTCGTTTCTGTTTTATGGCATCCATTACATGCATTTGGGGTTCCTATGGTCATTGTAAGATCAGGTCGAGGCACCCGCATACTATGATCGCGACGAAAATCAACTCCCATATAATATCCCCCTGGCATATGGCAACTCACACATTCAGCACCCTCTCCCACATAATATGTAGTATCCGCAAATACCAATGGATCTCCCTCCTCACCATCATATTTATGAAAATGATGATCATAAGTATCATAATCGACTTTACGATGGCACTGAAGACAAAGAGCATTCCCGTCTAAAACCAGTTGGCCGCTATGCACATTATGACAATCATTGCATCGAACTTCATTGTAATACATTCTGCTTTGCAGGAAAGAAGCATATACATAATCTTCTTCCAGTATTTGTCCATCGGCATGATAATATGGCTCACCTATATGTTGAGGTGTCATATAATCAAGAAGATCGCTATGTGTACCGGGAAAATCACTCATGATACCCCTTCTTGCATGACAGCGGGCACAAAGCTCCACATACTGTTTAGTTTCAATATTACTGGTTTGTACTACCAATCCGTAATTCCCATCCATTGGCCTTGCAATATCAGGCAATTTGGCCCATTCCAGGTGAGCTTCTCCGGGTCCGTGGCAGGCCTCACAATGTACATTTATATCGGACCATGTAGTGTTAAAAGTATGAGTTTCCACATCGTACCCTTTCTTCAGATCTGTAGAATGACAATCTGCGCACATTCCATTCCAGTTCTGGCCATTATTGGTCCAGTAGAGCCAATCATTAGGAAGAATCTCCATATCTGAATAAATGGTATCCACCAGGCTGTACCACTCCCCCTTTTCAGTATCCCATGTTAATGGCAGACACTGTAATCTGCCCTTTTCCATAGGAATTAAATATTGTTGTAATGGTGTGAACCCAAAGGTATAAGCTACCTGGAAATCTCCCATTTTCCCATCCGGGCCTGATGTATAGACAAAGAATTTCCCATCTTTCATATAAAATCTGCTGGTAACTCCCTGGCTGGTAAATTCAGCATTATTGAAATCACCCAGAACCGATTCTACACTGGCAGTATCCATTGCTTTTGCATGATGAGATTCCAGCCAAAGGTCATGCTCCAGTTTATGACATTCAGTACAAGATTCGCCCCCTGTGTAAGCAACATGAAACTGGTTTATCTCAAAGTCCCTGGCACTCTGCCACGAAGACTTAATGAGATAAAGTGGAAATGAAAGAACGATTACTACCGTTGCAATAAATCCTATGATTTTCCAGTCGCGCATATTATTATCTACAAGTTAAAACCCATAGCCTGTGAGAAAAAGCATTTTATTCATCAGAGTTACACATTCTACAGGCTCAGTGTGACTCTTAGTTGGGTGCAAAATTCGATTGAACAATGTGTATTACTTATCCATAAGTTAAGTCTGTCTTTTCAAATTTCTTGCGTTTCACTTTTTTGCCCAGGTCCACCTTAAGCATCCCCTCCTCTATGATCACCTCATATATATCTAATGCATGAGGAGCAGGTGGACTTAAAACATCTCCATATTTATCAAATTCTGATGAGTGACAGGGACAAATAAACTTTTCATCATCCTCATTCCAACTTATAGAACAGCCCAGGTGGGTACATTTCAATGAAAGAGCAAGGAAGCCACCATCAGCCATACGCACTAAATATAGCTGTCCGCTTCTATAGGGATATACCGAACCGGGCCTGATGTCTTCTAACCTGCCAATAACTTTTACCTGATTCAAATCCTTTGTTCCAACCCTCCTCTTCCCTGAAAACAAAAATGACAATGATAAGCCCACGAATTCAAGTCCTGCTACTACACCCAGCCAGATCCAGATCCTCTTAAAAAAGGATCTCCTGGTAATACCATCAGAGATTATTGCTTCCTTTTTGTTTCGATTAAACATTATATCATTTTTTATTCGTCAGACCACTTTGAGTGGTCAGACGAATACTCCTTATTCATTTCTTTAGCCACTTCACTTTGCGGTCCTCTGCGTCTTCTCTACGCTCCTTTGCGTAATCAATCTTATCCAACTCATCCTGATTTCCTGCTTTCTTACTCAAAATTGTATTATTCTATCTTCCAACATTCCATTCTTCTTTCTTCCTCTTTAACTAAACCCCTAAACCTACTAAACCTCACAACTTAATTAAGTTACTTCGCACCTTCATCCTGTATTCCAACACTGATAGGTCCTTCGCACCCTGTCAGGTTTATGCAAGGCTCTTCTCTCTTTTATTCATTAATCATTATTCATTAATCATTACCTGTCCCACGGCCAACACAACTCCATCCCTTCTCCCCTGAACCAGATAGCAATAAACATCAGTACAAGGTAAGAAGTAATCCATAAGACAAACATCCCCTGAAAAATCTCATTTTTTGAAAACTTTCTTTTTCTCTTCAACCACCACAC
>DAOWNN010000052.1 GCA_030642585.1 Bacteroidota bacterium
AAGGAGGGGAACTTAGTAAACTCAAAGGGTTTACGATCTCACGAGCCCCGAAATGAAATGAGGGATGAGTAATTTTGATATATTTTTAGTTTAACATATTCTTAAATTCTCCTCCTTTTTTTAAGCCTGCCTGCCGGACAGGCAGGGAGGAGTACCCCGAACTTTAGTCGGAGCACGAGTAATTGCTAAAGGAGATAATACAAGGGTGTCTTTTGGGGATAGCAGCAATATGGCAGCTGTAACTTTCCAGCACAGGTAAACGTCATAATCAACAAAAGGGAAAACAAATCATAAGTATTTTCTTTTTAGCATAATAATAACTAATCAAAATAAAAATTCATGAAAAAAACTATTGGTGTATTAGTCTTTCTGGTGATTCTGACAAGTTCGGCTTTTTGTTACCAGGATACGGTGTCTGTTGCTAAAGCTGATACTATAATACAAGTAGAAGAAGTAGCCCTTGAGCAAGAGGAAGCTGATATGCAAGAAAAAGAAACAAAAGATCAAATTGAACTTGGTTCTAATAGAATAGTTCAGGTTATTGATGATTATGACGGAACAGAAGTTGTTGTCGGCAGATATGGTAGTGTAATTGTGATAGACCGGGAAGATACAGTTCGAATCAAAGTTGGCTCCAAGGGGATTAAAATAACTGACACATGGGACGGCACTAATATTGAAATTATTGAACCCGCAAATTTTGAAAAAGAATTTAATTACCACTATAAAAAACGGTTTAAAGGGCACTGGGCAGGATTTGAAATGGGGATGAACAATTACCTTACTCCGGATTTTACATTGCCCGGAGATTATATGTCACTAAATACCGGTAAATCATGGAATGTAAATATAAATTTTATTCAATACAGTCTGAATATTGCAAAAAACTCATTTGGCCTGGTTACCGGTCTGGGTCTTCAAATGAATGATTATAAATTCAATGGGAAT
This sequence comes from Bacteroidota bacterium, assembly GCA_030642585.1. GTDB lineage: Bacteria > Bacteroidota > Bacteroidia > Bacteroidales > VadinHA17 > JAYEGO01. The sequence goes on from DAOWNN010000052.1 coordinate 949, forward strand.
AACAGCATTGAAAAGGACCCTGTAAGCGGTGATATTATTTCATTAGCAATTCCCACAAATGCAAAAATGTCAAAATTACATGTAGACTACCTCACCCTTCCTCTTATATTTGAAGTACATCCCAGTAATAGATTAGGTAGAAAGTTATATTTTGGAGCCGGAATGATTGGTTCTATGAAATTAAGATCCTATACAAAAGTTAAATATTATACAGATGGAAAAAAGAATAAAAATAAAACGCATAATGACTATAATATTTCCCCATTACAATATGCAGTAACCTTTAGGGCTGGATTTAAAGCAATCAGGATTTTTGCAAATTACAATCTACAGCCATTGTTTCAGGCAAATATTGATCCGGAATTATATCCTTTTTCAGTTGGTTTGTCTTTAATTCCTTTTTAACCAAAATAAATGTCATTTAACTAACTGCCTTTCTAACAGTAAAATGTAATTAGTTGTGTTTAAAGAAATACCCCGATAATGTTCGGAAACATCTAAAATCGGAGTAATCATAAAACATTATGGACTAAAGTCCAGCATACATGTATTTTGCTTAACCCCAGCCTTAAGGCTGGGGTTAGTTAACAGGCAGTTAAATAGGGCTTTAGCCCAACACTTAATTTTTCCAGACAAAAAAAGCAAAACCCCTTATTTTTTACTCTACTCCAGAAATAACCTAAACATAGCGCCATGCTTCAGCATGGTGCTTTTTTTCGGATAAATATTCATAAAAAGTTTTTTTAACAAGTTTGTAATTAATTGAAAAATGGAGGTATAACTAGTTTTAATGAAACTTGCTAATTTGAGGACGTAGTAAATTAATTTCAGTACAGGAGCAAGTTTTCAGGTAGAAGGAGTATGATCTTACTTTTTCTATCTTTATCAAAAATCAGGAACCCATGGAATCGAATATATTGAGTTCAAAAGCTACACGACGATATAAAAGGCATATAATGTTGCCGGAAATTGGTACTGAAGGACAGGAAAAATTGTTACAGGCAAAGGTTCTGGTGGTTGGGGCAGGGGGGCTTGGTTGTCCTGTTTTACAATATCTGGCAGCTGCAGGTGTTGGCGTTCTGGGCCTTATGGATGATGATATTGTGGATGAATCTAATTTGCAAAGACAGGTATTGTATGGTTCAGGAGATATAGGTAAACATAAGGCTATTGTTGCCAAACAAAGATTAACAGAATCTAATGATCTTTCAAGCTACAATGTGTTGAATATCAAGCTAAATAAAAAGAATGTTCTTGATGTTGTTAAGGATTATGACATTGTGGTAGATGCTACGGACAATTTCCCAAGCCGGTATTTAATAAATGATGCTTGTATAATCCTGAATAAGCCAATGGTATATGGAGCTATATATAAATTCCAGGGACAGGTTGCGGTATTCAATTATAAAGGAGGACCCAGTTATCGTTGTCTTCATCCAAGACCTCCAAAGCCACATGAAGTAGCCCTGCCTGAAGAAGAGGGTGTAATTGGTGTATTGCCAGGTATTGTTGGTTCGTTACAAGCTAACGAGGTAATTAAAATAATCATTCAAAAAGGAGAAGTGCTTTCAGGCAAATTATGGATACAAGATATTTTTTATAATAGAAGCTATTCGGTGGTTATCATGAAACTGCCCGAAAATTTCAGAATTAAAAAACTTGGATCATATTAGTGTCATGTCAATCCTATTGTTACCTATTGTCATGCTGAATTTATTTCAGCATCTCTTTTACCAGCCAAAAGATTCCGAAACAAGTTCGGAATGACAAACCCGAACGTATAAACTTGAATTGACATTAGTAACCTGTTTGCAAGAAATGTCTATATATGGTATGGCATAAATTTTGTATTCATTAACAAGTGTAAACTTTTTCAGTGTTTTTACGTAAAATTACACATCCACATTAAATTAATCCATCATGAAAACAAATAAATTACTTATTCTGTTTGTCTTGATTGCAAGTATACTGGCCAGCTCTTGCAGCAAAAAGAAAAAAGGAGATATTGTTCCTGACGATATGAATATTAATTTGTCGGATGCAATCAGTATTCCGGACCTTGAGAAAAAAGGTTTTATATATGAAGACACCATTGTCAGTGGTCGTGATCTCTATCAAAAATTAAGAACTCTTATTTACTATGGGGATAATGCCGGAACTATTCTGAACCAATATTTATCTGTATTTGATCAATATGAAATTACAGGACCCACAATATTTAGCTTCATCAATGACCTGGACGGGAAAACAAAAAATGTTGTTGTTACTGATCATGCAGATTTTTTCAACGAAACCTGGGATTATTTTATGTTTGTAACAGATGGAGTTGAAGGTGGTGCCCTGGCATTATACTGGAATGTAAATCCAAGAAAAGCTATTGCAATTTTCCGTCCTAAAGCACTGAATTCAAACAGCACTTTTTTGAGAAATGCCTGGGTGTGGATTGAATATAATGAATCGCACCAGTTTTTTGACAAAACCACACTGATACAACTTACCGATATGGATACTACATCGGCGAATTATATGAGCAAGCTTAAAATGTTTATTGGAAAAAAGGGCGATATTGCCCATATTTATGGAAACACCATTCACCCTACCGCTTACCTGGTAGATCCAGAACATACAGGTGGACGTTCCTGGGCCTTTAAAGCAAAAAATAACACAAAATTAGACATCGCAGTTGCAAAATGTGCACTTCCAACTACCAAAATGACATCGGATGAAATGCCAGTTATTTGGACCACCTATACAATGGACGAGGTTTTAAGGGCAGAAATTGAAGCTGTTTATACTGAAGCAACCCCGGCACAAGTTGATTATTATGTAAATAATGCCGTTGGTTTGGCTTATTTCATTGGTCCGGCTGGCTTTGTATCAAACAACCTGGATGTTCCGGAAGATCCTGGTTTTACAAATGACCTGTTAAATCTTACAGGACTGGAGCCATGGACTCCATTAGATGTTTATAATATGATCATTTCATTCTAAATATTTTTTCTCTCCACCAAGCCTCCCATGTGGAGGCTTTTTTTTTTGAATTTATTGCGCTCGTTTTTCAGCTAGCTTTCATATCTTTAAACAGTTTTTGATTGGTAAACTACCCAATTATGCCAAATCTCAAAATACTTGTTGTTTTTGTAAGTCTTTTAGTTTTTCCAATTGAACAAGCATTAGGACAAAATAAGGCTGATAGTTTATTGAACTTACTTAAAAGTTCGAGAAAACATGAAAGAATTACGGTCTTGCATCAACTTACAAGGTATTATATTAGTACCAATGGAACTCTTGCGTTGAAATATGCAAATGATGTCATTGACCTTGCCGAAGAACTAAACATGCCAGAAGAAAAGGCTACCGCAATGAAAAATGTGGGAAATGTATATTTCTATATGGGGCGTTACCGTTTAGCTGAAGAATCCTATCTTGAAGCTATTGAAATATTTGAATTGACTGGAAATATAGACGGCGCAGCAAAGGTTTACAATAATATGGGTGTAATCAATAGCCGGCTTGGGAATTATGACAAATCCCTTCAATATTACCAGCGATCTATGAACATTAAAGAAACTCTCGGTGATAAGCAGGGAATAGCAGCAACGGCTAACAACATTGGAGAGATCTATAAATTCAAAGGCGACTATCAAAATGCTCTTCTTAACTATCAAAAATCTTATGAACTTAAAGAAGAGCTGGGTGAAAAGCAGGGAATGGCCAATAGTTTAAATAACCTGGGTGAAATCTATTCTTTATGGAGCGACTACGAGAAAGCTATTGAATATTACCTTGAAGCAAATAGCATTTTTTCTGCCCAGGGAAACTTGCAGGCTATTTCGGTTTCCTATCATAATATTGGTGATCTTTATCATAAGTTGAAAAATTATGAGCTGGCAAAAAAGAACTATTTAAAAGCACTTGAAACCCAGACTAAACTGGGCGACAGGGGGGGCGTGATTCATTCACTTAAAAACCTTGGAAGCATTTATATTGAAACAAATGAGCTTGATGCCGCCCAACAAAGTTTCCTGGAGGCTCTTACAATAGCACAGGAGCTTGAAGATAAAACAGGCATTGCTTCTATTCTCAACTATTTTGGACGGCTAAATATAATACAGAAAGATTATAAAGCTGCTATTGAGAAATTTAATCAATCCCTGTCTATCAATAAGGAGCTGGGCAACCCATATGGAATTGCAAACAACCATAATTCACTGGGAAAGGTATACCTACAACTAAACAATTACCAGATGTCTCTTGGACATTACAATGCCAGTCTTAAGATTGCTGATACTCTAAAAATAATAAGTATTGTTCAAACTGCCTATGAGGGCATTGCAGCCTCCTATCAGGAAATGGGAGATTATAGAAAAGCTCTTTACAATTATGCTATTTCTCAAGAAATCAAAGACAGCCTTGTATCATCCCAAATACATAATCAGATAGCTGAACTTGAAACTAAATACCAGGCAGAGCAAAAAGAAAAAGAAATTAAACTAAAAGATATTGAACTGGAAAAAAATGCAGTTGAAATCAAACAAAGAAAATTTCAAAGAAATGCACTACTACTAGGAATATCCATGGTGTTTCTTCTTGCTCTTGCAATCTATCGTAGCTACAAACAAAAACAAAAAGCCAATATTATTCTAGGTAATCAAAAAGCTGAAATTGAAGAAAAGAATCAAGAAATTACTGCCAGTATCCGTTATGCCAAAATCATCCAAAATGCTTTATTGCCTCATCCTGAATTCGTAAAAGAATTATTTCCCGATTCGTTTATTTTTTATCGTCCTAAAGATATTGTAAGCGGCGATTTTTACTGGTTTGCTGAAAGCGAAAAATACCATTACCTTACTGCCGTTGATGCTACAGGTCATGGTGTTCCCGGAGCGTTTATTTCTTTGCTTGGATTCAATCTTTTGAATACCATATTTAAAGAATATAAAAATATAGGAGCAGCCGAATTTCTTAACCAATTAAACATGGGCTTTAGCGAAAGAATGTTTAAAACCTATGAAAAAGAAGCTCTAATGGACAGTATGGATCTTGCCTTATGCAGAATTGATAAAGACAAAAAGCATCTCGAATACGCAGGAGCATACAATCCTCTATGGATTGCCAGAAACGGAGAAATGATTGTTCAAAAAGCAGATAAGCTTTCTATTGGATCTTTTACTGAATATCCTGACAGACAATATACACCTCACAAAATACAACTGGAAAAAGATGATATGATATATTTATTCTCAGATGGTTATGCAGATCAGTTTGGGGGACCAAGATCAAAAAAATTCATGTATAAGCAACTTAAAACACTTTTGCTTGAAAACTACAAGAAAGAATCCATAGTGCAAGAAAAGATTCTCGATCAGAATTATAAAGACTGGAAGGGAGATCAGGAACAAATTGATGATATTCTTATCATTGGGATTCGTATTACATAAACTTAAAACTAGCTACAAATGAGACTTTTATTAATAAGCAATTCAACAAATGCAGGAGAAGAATATCTAAGCCACCCAAAAGAAAACATAAGGGAATTTCTGGGCGACAAGAAAGTTACCTGTCTTTTTATTCCCTATGCCGCAGTGACTTTTTCCTTTGATGACTATGAAAAAAAAGTGCAGGATCGGTTCTTACAATTAGGGCATGATATCCGGTCAATTCATAAGTTTCTGGACCCTGTTCAGGCAATTCAGGAAGCTGAAGCGATAGTTATAGGAGGAGGAAATACCTGGCAACTAACCCGTATGATGCAGGAGAATAATTTACTTGACCCTCTCAAGGAAAAAATCCAGAACGGAACCCCATATATTGGCTGGAGTGCCGGATCTAATGTTGCCTGTCCAACAATCAAAACCACTAACGATATGCCCATATCTCAGCCATTGGATTTTAAGGTTCTTGGAGTAATTCCATTTCAAATAAATCCTCATTATCTTGACGCAAATCCTGAAGGCCATGCTGGTGAAACCCGTGAAATGCGAATTGAAGAATTTATTGAAGCAAATCCTGACATCTACGTTGTAGGTTTGAGAGAAGGAACTATGTTGCAGCTGGAAGAAGATAAACTGAATTTAACAGGACCCAGAAAGGCCAGGATTTTCAAGCGTGGTCAGGCTCCCATTGAAGTTGATCCGGGATCAAACATAAATTTCTTGTTTGAGTAATCCCTTCAAAACATTTAAAAATCATGGTCTGAAGTACCAGTAAATTCTAATCAAAAACTACCATGATTAAATTCATTAAGCGATCTGTGGTTGGCTTTCTGGTCTTCCTTGCACTGATAACGGGAGCAGGTGTTATTATTCTTGAAACCAATAAGGATTTAATTACCCGGAAGCTTATTGAACAACTCAATGATCAGCTGCTTACCAGGGTTGAGGTTGGAGAAATAAAACTTACAATTTTCCATCGTTTTCTGCATGTTACTGCAAATTTTAAAAAAGTAATTGTTTTTAATCCAGACTTTTTCTCTGTAAAAAGCATGAAATATGTGGAAGGGGGAGATACCCTGCTATTTGCAAATAATATTTATCTTGATATTGACCTCTCCAATTTATTGAATAAACAAATAAACATCAGCAGATTTGAATTAGATGAAGGAAATGTTTTTATCCTGACAGATAAAAATAAAAAAACCAATTACAAGGTTTTTAAATCGGGAGAAAAAGAAACCAGCAAGGGTTTTCAAATAAATCTTAAAAATCTTGAACTACACAATTTAAATTTCTTAGTTAATAATGAATATTCAGGCGCATTTATTAAAGGAGCGACCAATAAGACAAAACTTAACAGAAAAAGCCCTGACATTGAACTACAATCCAATTTCTTAGTTTTCAATTTCAAACACAAAAACAAAGTCTTTGTTGAAAATAGAGAGGTTCAGACCAAAATTACATTTACAATTGAAAAGAAGAAATATATTGTTTCTTCAGGGAGTATATATTTTATGGGTCTTGATTTTGATTTTACAGGCTCCTATACAAATTCTGAAAAGCCAGGCCTGGATTTAAAATTTGAAGCTGTCAATCAAAAAGCAGGAAATCTTTTAGACATTCCCGGAGGTGATTTACCGGATAAATATGAATTGAAAACATCTCCATCGGGACTGAAAATAGCAGGTTCGGTCAAGGGTGAAATATCCCGTGATAAAGCACCCCATATTGACCTGGACTTCACACTTGAGAAGGGAACTTTTTATCTCATAAACTCACAATCATCCTTTAGCAAACTATCCCTGAAGGGAAATTATAGCAATGGTGTGAAGAACGACCTATCTACTACTAAAATATTTGTTGAAAGCTTTGCTACCCACTATAACGGAAATGATGTTCGTGGTAGTTATTTACTTAGCAATCTTAAAAATCCACAATTTGAGTTAAGCCTGGTTGGCGATCTGGATTTGTTTGAAATTCAAAAACTCATTCCCTCACTTACCAAATACCATTTTCAGGGCATGGTCCATACCAACATTTCAATATCCGGAGATCTAAATGATTTCAAAAAAATTACTCCGAATGACTTTGAAAAATTTAAGCCCGCCGGGCATATTGAACTAAATAATGTGAGCATTGAGGCAAAATCAAGCTCCTTACTGTTTTCAGAAGTTTCAGGAAGTATAGTGTTGGGAAAGCATTTCTGGCTGGATGATATTAAAGGCAGTTTGAATGGGAGTCCTATTATTCTTTCGGCAGAAGTACGCAATATTCTTTCATTTCTGGACAACAAGAAACAAGCTGTTGTAATTCAGGGAAATTTATATAGCCCTGATCTCAATCTGAATGGTTTTATTCATCAAAAGAAATTTGCAGAAAACAATGATTTCTCTTCAAAGAATTTGCATTTCCCAAAACATATAATTGCTAAAATTGAATTGAGTGCAGACCGTTTGAGCCTGGGAAAATTTAAGTCTGAAAGTTTTAAAGGAACCTTGTTCTATGAGCCCTCAAAGCTTTATTTTAATTCATTGTCTTTTAATTCTATGCAGGGAATAGTGCATGGTGATTGCCAGATATTCAGTCCCGGAGGAACATCTTTGATCATCCAGGCACAAAGCAATTTAAGCAATATTGATATTCATGACTTATTTGCTTCCATGAATAATTTTGGTCAGAGTTTTATTACCGAAGAAAATTTAAAAGGAAAATTATCCGGAGAAATAAATTTTTATTCCATCTGGTCAGACAATCTGGAAATTAAAAAGGAAAGTATAGTTGCCGAAAGTAATTTTGTTATTAAAAATGGCGAATTAAATCATTTCCAACCCATCCAAAGTCTTTCTAAATTTATAGCTGTTGAAGAACTTGAAAATATCAGGTTCTCAGAACTTGAGAATATTGTTTATGTTACAGATGAAAAAGTGATTATTCCCAAAATGGATATCCATTCTTCGGCATTTAATATTACTGCTGCAGGAACCCACGATTTTAACAATAATTACAATTACCATCTGAAAGTATTATTGTCAGAGATATTAGCTGCAAAAGCAAAAAGGGTAAAGAAGGAAAACAGGGAGTTTGGAATTATTGAAGACGATGGTTTGGGAAAAACTTCGCTTTATTTAAAAATTTCAGGCATGCAGGATAATATTTCTGTTTCATATGACAGAAAAGAAATGGTGAATTCGGTAAAAGAAAATATTCAGGCAGAAAAAGAAACCATAAAAACTATTTTCAAGGAAGAATTTGTACGTTCAAAAGCAGATACTTCATCATTCCCTACAATAAGTGAAAGTAAGCGGTTCCAGATAGTATGGGACGAGGAAGAGCAGCCCCTCAATGATACCGTAAAAAGCAAAATAAAAAAACTGAATATTTCCTGGGAAGAAGAAAGTGATTCAACGTACATAAAGGATTTCTAAATTTTTCTTAATATTGATTTATATTAACACTTAGAAGTTGAAAGCATATAATAATAAAACATATTTTAAGCTATTTCTATTGATCTGTGCCATATTGATTGGCGTTGGCTCATTGTGGTATACCAATAAACTGACCCGGCAGCTGAAAATAGAAGAGCAAAAGAAGGTTGAATTATGGGCTGCAGCAATGCAACAACTTGTTGATCTTGATGACCCGGAAGAAAATATTGCTTTTTTATTTCAAATTATTGAGGGGAATAACACAGTTCCCTTGATCCTTCTTGATGAGGTAGGAGATACTATTTCAACCAGAAATTTAAATAAAAATAAGCTGGGCAATAAAAAATACCTGGAGCGGCAATTAAAACTCATGAAAGCTGAGCAAGATCCGATTGAAATTGTTATTTCTGATGACAGGAGTGACTTTATGTATTATAAAAGCTCTCTTCTTCTAACCAAACTAAGGTATTTTCCATATGTTCAG
>DAOWNN010000117.1 GCA_030642585.1 Bacteroidota bacterium
ATTTGAAAAACTCGGTTATTGATCAGCATCTCCTTGTAAGAAACAGACAGTTTGATTTGATTGAAATTCTGGAAACTTGTCCAGGTTTATTGGGTATTGGCCTGGATGAGAATACTGCAATAATTGTACAGGGAAATAAATTTGAAGTATTGGGGCAAAGCTTTGTAGCCATATATGATTCAGGTCTATGGCAGGAAAATAATAAGACAGTTAAAAAACAAACTCTTCCGAATCAGGGGAAATTCTTTTTGCTTAAGACAGGAGATAAATATGATCTGGAAAAACGGGAAGTCTATCACTGGAATGGCTCCAACAGAGAGATTACAATATACCGGTAAGGTTGAAAAGTCGAATGGTTTGGCACAGAATTTGTTTACTCTATAATACAGGCAATCTTACGATATACTTGAAACAGTGTTTCAGGGCAGCCAGGGACCAAATCCCTGGCCTTATTTTTTAAAAGGCCTTAAATCCCATTATCTCCCGAACATCTTTAAGGGTTTGTGAAGCACTCAGCCTGGCTTTTTCAGCACCATCAGTTACAAGCTTCCGCAGATATGTGCTATTTGAATAAATATCTTCAAATTTCGTCCTGAAAGGGTCGGTAAACCTGATTGTATCTTCGGCAAGTTGTTTTTTAAAATCACCATACCTTATGGTGCAATTATTATACTGATCTTTAAAATAGTTAAGAGTTTCTTCCTCCGAAACGGCCTCCATAATGGTAAACAAATTTTTTATTGATTCTGAAGGTTCCTGGTTCTTCTTAGAAGGACCACTATCTGTTATAGCTTTCATTACTTTCTTCCGGATGGTAGTGGGATCATCGGTTAAATAAATAGCATTCCCTTCAGACTTACCCATCTTGCCACTCCCGTCCAGGCCCGGAATTTTAACCAGTGTTTCACCAAAATTATAAGCAGTTGGCTCGGGAAAATAGTCAACCTTATACATATGATTAAAACGTTTGGCAAACTTTCTTGTCATTTCAAGATTTTGCTCCTGGTCTTTACCTACCGGAACCTTTGTGGCTTTGTGTATAATAATATCTGCTGCCATTAAAACCGGGTAGGTGAGCAATCCGGCATTTACATTTTCAGGCTGGAGTCTTACCTTATCCTTAAAAGAGATGGTTCTTTCCAGTTCTCCCACATAGGCATTCATATTTAACAAAAGATAGAGTTCAGAAACCTCAGGCAGATCACTCTGAATAAATACGGTTGCAATCTCCGGGTCTATTCCGCATGCAAGATATTCTGCAAAAACCTGCTTAACACTACCATGAAGATCTGCAGGAGTAGGATGTGTGGTTAAAGAATGATAATCGGCAATAAAAAAGAAGCATCGATTCTCATGCTGCATCTTCACAAAATTCTTTAATGCTCCAAAGTAATTACCAAGGTGCAATTTCCCGGTAGATCTGATACCACTCAATACAATATCCATATCCTTAATTTACTGAAATAACAATTCTGTAAAGCTAAATATTAATCCTTTAAGCTAATGAAAACTTTAAAAAATCTTACTTTTGCAAAATCATACTAAAAATAAAATGGAATCAACCAGGCAAAAAAAAGTATCTCGATTGATTCAAAAAGAACTTGCAATTATTTTTCAATACAATTCAAGGGATCTTTTTAAAGGGGTACTTGTTACTGTTACAGTAGTACATGTCACTCCTGATCTTTCTGTGGCAAAAGTATATCTCAGTTTATTTCCTTCCGATAATAAAATCGATTTCCTTGATCAGGTAAAAAAGAAATCAAGTTTTTTACGACATGAGCTAGCAAAAAAAATAAGATACCAGGTAAAATCTATACCTGAACTTTCTTTCTTTTTAGATGATTCTCTAGATTATCTTGATAACATCGAACGTCTCCTAAAAGATTCTTAGTGTCATCATCTGAAACCTTTATGTATTTTGCTCACAACAAGGAGAAAATCAGATATAAGGGTTTCACAGTAAACTAAACGAAAGCTTTAATAGTTTGCAACATAAGTGCCTGATTAATAAATATATATTAAATTTAAACAAGTGCATTACGATCCAATAAAAAGAACTCTGGGAACAGCCTTTAACAAAAGACCCTGGTTAAGAAAAGTCTTCTATAAGCTTTTAAATTTACTGTTATTAAGAACATGGCATATTAAAAGGGAGGTCAGAAAAATTAAAAAAAATTTACCTGAACATGCAAAAATACTTGATGCAGGAGCGGGTTTTGGTCAATACACCTATTACATGGCAAGGCAATCTTCCAAATGGGAAATTCATGCAGTTGATATCAAACAGGAACAAATCGACGATTGCAATGAGTTTTTTATTAAAATAGGGAAAGATGACCATGTTCGGTTTGAATATGCTGATCTTACAAAATTTGAAAAAACCGAAGAATACGATCTTGCACTTTCGGTAGATGTAATGGAACATATAGAAGATGATGAGCTTGTCTTTCAAAACATTTGTGGTGCTTTGAAGCCGGGGGGCACTTTGCTGATATCAACACCTTCTGACAAGGGCGGATCTGATGTACACCATGAACATGATGAATCATTCATCGAGGAACATGTAAGGGATGGATATAATATACAAGACATAGAATCGAAATTAACAAATGCCGGGTTTTCTTCAATTCGTTCTCAGTATTCATACGGCACCCCGGGAAAATTTTCCTGGAAATTATCAATGAAATATCCCATATTACTTTTGAATAAAAGCAAGCTTTTCTTCATTTTGCTACCATTTTATTATTTAATCAGCTTTCCTTTTTGTTATATTCTTAACCTTCTTGATGTTCATAACTTTCAACAAACTGGTACAGGTCTGATTGTCGTAGCAAAAAAATAATTCTTAGTTTTGCCAGACTTTTTGCAAAAATAATGAAAGCCTCTGTAGTTTAATTGACAGAATATCCTGCCAATCAGGCATGAAGGTGCAGGTTAAACTCCCGCCGGGGGCTTTCTCTTTTCCCCCTTTCTCTAAAAAAATAATTTCTTCAGGATTTAAATACCTGTGATATCATCTTTTAAGGTAAATTTAAGCTTAATTAGATTGCTTGTCATACTTTAAGCAAATATCATTAAATTGCAACGAAACTGATTAATCAATCTTATCAATCTAATTTTGAACTTTCCTTTATTTGTAGCACGGAGATACCTTTTTGCGAAAAAAACGCAAAATACCATTAACCTGATTTCAGGAATATCTGTTGTTGGAGTAGCCATTGGGACTATGGCCCTGATAGTTGTTCTTTCTGTTTTTAATGGTTTTGATTCTTTGGTTCATTCCCTTTTTAATTCGTTTAACCCGGACCTAAAGATTACCATAAAAGAAGGGAAGAGATTTTCATCTGAATTACCATCCCTGATTGAGTTGAAGCAAACTGATGGAATTTTATCCCTGGCAGAGGTTGTTGAAGAAAATGCCCTCTTAAAGTATGGAAATAAACAATATATAGCTACCATTAAAGGAGTCAGCAGTAATTTCATTTACATGAGTGGAATTGATAGTATGATAGTAGATGGAGATTTTGTACTGCAACAGGGAAATAATGATTATGCTATTGTGGGACAGGGCATTGCTATGAAACTTGCTATAGGTTTAACTTTTGTAAACCCCATTATAATCTATGTTCCCAAAAGGACGGCATCCATCTCCATGAATCCTGAAAGAGCCTTTAATAGAAAGTATATTTTCCCTTCCGGAATATTTGCCATCCAGCAGGATTTTGATTCTAAATATTTAATAGTACCCATAAATTTTGCACGAGAACTATTGGATTTCACCTCAGAGGTAAGCTCCCTGGAATTAAAACTGGACCCTTCATCTAATCCATTGGAAGTACAACAGAAAGTAAAAAAAATAATGGGGAATGAATTTTTTGTAAAAAACAGGTACGAGCAGGAAGAATTACTTTACCGGATCATGAAAACTGAAAAATGGGCAATATTTTTCATACTTACTTTCATACTAATAGTTGCTTCGTTTAACATAATTGGGTCCCTTACCATGCTTATAATTGAAAAAAAGAAAGATATTTCAATTATCAGAAGTATGGGAGCTGATCTAAATCATATAAGAAAAATATTTCTCTATGAAGGTTGGATGATTTCTATTCTTGGAGCATTTGTTGGACTGGTAATTGGAATTTTTATCTGCTGGTTACAACAAACTTTTGGATTAATTCGTCTTCAGGGAAGTGGTTCTTTTGTTATTGATTCATATCCTGTAAAAATGGTTCTTTCCGATTTTTTAATGGTTTTTATAACTGTTCTTGCAATAGGTTATTTTGCAGCATGGTATCCGGTTCGATATATAACCAGAAAATTTCTGACACAGGAAATGTGATAGATATTTTATTACCATTATGAAAGTATATCACAATAATTGCATGGCAATGAATACACGGTTCGACCTGGTGCTTGCCAATGTAGAACAAAAAACAGGTGATATGATCTTCAATAAAGTGGAAAAAGAATTGACTAAACTAGAAGATAAATTAAGCTACTTTATAGTAAATAGTGATATTAGTAGAGTAAATGAAAGTGGAAAAAACTATCCGGTTAAAGTTGAAAAAGAAACATTTAATATCATTAGTTCTTGTGCTAGCTACAATAAATTAACGGCAGGTGCTTTTGACATTACCTGCAAGCCCCTGACAGACTTGTGGAAAAAAGAAGAAAACATTGAGAATGAGGTGATAGAGGAGTATGTGAATCTTCTGGGAGTCGACAAAATTCAACTGCACCATAAAAATTTCTCTATAGAACTTTTAAATAAAACCGTAAAGCTGGATTTGGGCGGCTATGCCAAAGGTTATGCCATGAACAAAATAATAGCAATACTTGAAAGTTGTAAAATTGAAGATGCTTTTGTGAGTTTTGGTGATAGCTCTATTTCTGTTTTGGGAAAGCACCCTCACGGAGATTACTGGCCTGCCGGAATAAAAAACTTCTTCAGGCAGGAGTTAAGTGCTTATGTGTTCGAACTCAAAAACCAATCCTTATCAACCTCAGGATCTTTTCAGGAGCAAGGTAGTATTATTATTTCCCCACTTACAGGATATCCTGTCTATGAGAGAAAAACCATTTCTTTTGCTTCTTCCTGTGCTGTAGAGGCAGAAGTATTATCCACTGCCCTGTTGGCAGCAAATAATAATCAGAAAGAAATTATTATAAAGAATTTTCCTGCCTGCCAGGGGGTAGAAATATTATATAACGAAACCGGAATAGAGAAAATAACAGAATTTAATAAAACGGCATATGAATTCACCATATAAGTCAAGGCGGGCATTTATTAAAAAGACCATAATAGGTAGTACGGTCTTAATGTCATATCCATGGTTAGAAGCCCTTGCTAATGAGTCAGCAATTTCTATGTCAGCTGCCAACAAAGTGAGAGTTGGGATTATTGGGACAGGCTCAAGAGGACAGGGCTTATTATATAACCTCCTGGCTATTGAGACCTCACACAATATTGAAATAGCTGCAATATGTGATAACTATGAGCCCAATTATCAAAAAGCCATTGAATTAACCCATGGAAAAGCAAAAGCCTTTTACGATTACAGAGAATTGTTGGATATTAAAGATATTGATGCCATTGTAATTGCTACTCCTTTACATCAGCATGCTCATATTGCCATTGATGCCATGAATGCAGACAAACAAGTGTTTTGTGAAAAATCAATGGCAAGAACATTAGCAGATACAAAGCGAATGGCTAATACACATTATGAAACAGGGAAAATCTTACAAATTGGGCATCAGAGATTATTTGATAAAAAATACCTTGACGCCATTGATTATGTACGGTCAGGAAAAATAGGTAATGTCACTCAAATACGTGCCTACTGGCACAGAAACAATGATTGGAGAAGGCCTGTTCCGGAAGGCAAACCGGAATTAGAAAGAAAAATTAACTGGCGATTATATAAAGAATATTCTTGTGGTTTGATGACAGAGCTGGCTTCACATCAAATACAGGTTGCAAACTGGGTGAAAGATGCACAAGCTGTTTCTGTAATAGGAGTTGGAGGTATAAATTACTGGAAAGATGGTAGAGAGGTGTATGATAATGTGGCCTTGATCTATTCATATGCAGACGGCACACAGTTTATTTACGACTCTATGACCAGCAATCGTTTCTATGGCTTAGAAGAACAGATTTTAGGCGATAAAGGCACTTTTGAGCTAGAGCAAAATAAAATGTATAGCGAAAACCCGCCACAACCTGCAGGTATTTTACAGTTAGTAAACAATATTGAAAAGAACATTTTTGAAAAGATCCCTATCGGTGGAGCTACATGGATCCCCGAAACAGCTCTAGAATACAAAGGAGAGTACATTACAGGGGATTTTGATGTGAATGAAACTGGTATTTCATTAGAGGTATTTGTTGATTCAGTGAGGAGAGGGAAGCCAACACCCGGTCTTTTTGAGCAGGGCTATCATGCAAGTGTATGGACACTTCTCGGGCAGCAAGCCATGGAAACTCAACAAAAAATTTACCTTCCTGAAGAATTGAAAATATAAACCTACTATCAAATGAAAGATATTATAATAAGGGGAGCAACAATAAGAAGAGAACTATTCTTTTTTCTATTAAGTTTTATTATTGCTTTTGGCATGAACCTCTATGCCATTATTACTTTTAAAACTTTATGGGCAGAACTATTAACTCAATTGCCTTTCCTTATCCTGGTTACACTGGTAATTTATCTGATTATTTTGCTTGCCCGAATAGTATTTCTGGGAATTAATAAACTGCTAAGAATTAAAAAAAATAAATCCTCTGTTTAAATGAGTGTGTAATCAGGACAAATAATATTGATAATCACTGTTTAAAAAAG
This sequence comes from Bacteroidota bacterium, assembly GCA_030642585.1. GTDB lineage: Bacteria > Bacteroidota > Bacteroidia > Bacteroidales > VadinHA17 > JAYEGO01. The sequence continues at coordinate 6,849 of DAOWNN010000117.1, forward strand.
AATCTTTCTGACCTAAAAGCAACCTTTTCAGATCATAATTTGTCTTTTTTAAGTTTGAAATCTTATCTTTAAATATTCTTTTAAATATTCTTGATAAGGTGCTGATAAATAAAAAAGCTTAATCCGGTAAATGAAACACCTTAAATTCACCATATTTTTTCTTTTCCTTGTTTTCTTTAGCCAAACCGGTTTTGGGCAGATGACTTTGAGCTTTACCATCAACGATGTAAGTTGCAATGGAGGATCAGATGGGAGCATAACAGTTCATGTTGATGG
>DAOWNN010000238.1 GCA_030642585.1 Bacteroidota bacterium
ATTATGAATGCTTTTGTTCCTTTAATCAATTCATACTTGAAACCAAAACGCTTCGGAAATGGCTAAAAAAGAATCTACACTTACAAATATGATCATTGCCCTGGTTGCGGTTACATTTGCTGCGTCCACTTCACTCGGATTTGTATACCAGCTAACAAAAGCACCTATTGCAGCGGCCAGGCTTGCAAAAAAAATGAATGCTATCCAAAATGTACTTCCCGAGTTCAATAATGAACCAAACATGGAGGTTTATAAAATTCCTCTTGATGGAGATACTCTTTATTTTTACCCCGCAAAAATAGACGGAGACCTTGTTGGCACAGCTGTTGAATCATTTACAAATCAAGGATTCACGGGAAATATTAAGATTATGGTTGGCTTTCTGCCTGATGGGTCTATCTATGATGTTGCCGTTCTGGAACATAAAGAAACTCCTGGATTAGGAGATAAAATGGAAAGAAAAAAATCTGATTGGGGTACTCAATTTAAAGGGAAAAATCCGGAAAATTTCAATCTCTCTGTGAAAAAAGATGGAGGAGATGTTGATGCTATAACCGCTTCAACCATCAGCTCCAGGGCATTTTGTGATGCATTAAACAGGGCTTACAATACTTATATGGAAGGAGATGAAAAATGAATAAATTAAAAAATTTCACCAAAGGCTTTATCCAGGAAAATCCAGTCTTTGTTTTGTTCCTTGGGCTTTGTCCCGTTCTTGGTGTTACAACCAGTGCTATAAATGGGATGGGAATGGGCCTGGCAACTACTTTTGTTTTACTTATGAGCAATATCGTTGTTTCGACTGTTAAAAATTTCATCCCCGACAAAGTCAGGATACCGGCATTTATTGTGATCATTGCTTCCTTTGTAACAATTGTTGAGCTTACCATGCAAGCCTATGTACCAGCACTTTTTGAAGCCCTTGGCTTATTTATTCCTCTTATTGTTGTGAATTGTATTGTTCTGGGACGTGCTGAAGCTTTTGCCTCAAAGAATACTTTATTGAGCTCTGCTATTGATGGGTTTGGAATGGGACTTGGATTTACACTGGCCCTGGTTATGCTTGGAGGGATTCGTGAAATTTTAGGTTCCGGATCCATTTTTGGTTATAAATTCATAGAGGGGGATGGAATGCTGATCTTTATCCTGGCACCTGGAGCCTTCATTGTTTTAGGATACCTGATTATGTTAATGCAAAAACTTAAATCAAAATCTGCCTAATTTAATAGATCATGGAATTTATCATCATTATCATTTCGGCAATTTTCGTCAACAATATAGTTCTAACAAAATTCCTTGGTATTTGTCCCTTTATAGGAGTCTCAAGTAAAGTAGAAACTGCCGCTGGAATGTCGGGGGCTGTAATGTTTGTTATGGTTATTGCTACTCTTGTTACCTATCTGATTCAAACCTACATCCTGGTGCCCCTTGGAATAGTTTTCATGCAAACTATTAGTTTTATTCTTGTAATAGCATTTCTTGTTCAGTTGGTTGAAATTATACTCAAGAAAGTGAGTCCCACTTTATTTCAGGCTCTTGGAATCTTCCTGCCACTTATTACCACAAATTGCGCTGTACTGGGAGTTGCCATCCTGACTATGCAAAATGATTACAACCTCCTGGAGGGGGTTGTGTTTGCAGCAGCCAGCGCACTTGGTTTTGGACTATCCCTCGTCATTTTCTCCAGTATCAGGGAACATCTGGATCTTGTAGATATCCCAAAGGCTATGAAAGGTGTACCTATTGCTTTTATTGTGGCTGGTCTGCTGGCTATGGCTTTTATGGGATTTGCCGGGATAGTATAATCTACCACAGATTCTTCTACTAACAGAGGTATTTCACAGCTTAGGATTCAGAACGTCATCGCAACAATGAAAACAGGCTAAAGGCCTGAAATAAGTTAACACATGGCAGTGCCATGTGTAATGAAGATACTCTGTATTGAGCCCCGTAGCGCATACGCGTCCGCTTAAGAAGAACCACCTCCCCCTGGCGAAAATTATACTTTTCACTCCCAGCAATTCTATTATGGAAAAAGTAGGAGATTTGCTTTCTCAATTTGACTAATTCATTCACCAGGGTACTCCTCCTTATAAAAAAGGAGGAGAATTTAAGAATATGTTAAACTACTAATATATCAAAATTCCCCTCCTTTTTCTTCTTCAAGGAGGGGTGGCCTGAGTACCCGAAGGCCGGGGTGGTTTGAGGTATGGTGCTTATTGTTTGATTCTTATTCAATTGTTAATCAAAGAAAAAACAAAGTTAGGTTGACGCGTATATCCGTAGCGGGCGAAATATTAATATATTACTCAATATTCCACATACAACTTCTACTGTTAATTATTTCACAGCAGAAATTTAATGAACTAACCAATAGTGGTCTGACGAGTATTTATAAGCATCGAAAAGTCCAAAGTCCGGGAGTCAAATAGAAACCATGATTAATAAAAAAAGCCGTTCAAACAGAACGGCTTTTTCAATATCAAATTATGGCTTTTATTTTGCCCACCACAATCCTATTCCTTGTTCGTCAACACCCTGGCGACCAAGAGCCACCTGTAAATTATCGCCATTAGTATTATAGGCCTTATTTCCATACTTCAGCCTCATAGGATAAAGTCCGTTTAAGCCAGCATCACCCAAACCGAAAATATCTACGTCTGATACACCGGCAGCAAGTTCTGCAGGGAAACCTGACTTTCTTACGATTGACCAGGCTTCAAAACCATCTGTATAACATGCCATCCAACGCTGGATTGCGATATTTTCCAGAGATGCAGTGGTAAGTGGTGCGCCACTTGCAATGTAAGTAGTTATATCACCTTCATCAACACCCCAGAGATTCATAGCCTCTGTTATACCACTTTCATATAATGACTGTGCATCTCCCGAAAAACCATTCAATGCAGCCTGTGCTTGCAGGAAATATGATTCTGCGGCTGACAAGATCAGCTCTTCACGGATAGGTTTGCCTTCATTCTTAAACTGAATAACAGGCTCAGCAGGATCGCTCCAAAATTCAGCTCTTGCATAAGATTTAATCTTGCTGTTTAACCTTGTTGGCTGACCAATGTAATACATGTTAACGGGTACATCATACATAACTGAATCCACATAATTAGTAAATACTGCTGAAGTGTCACCTCCCTGGATATCAATGGCACCATTTATAGCATGAGCAATGAATCTGGTCCTTTTCTCAAAATTGGCATAACCATCAGGATTATCATTCTCATCAGGCCTGATAAATGTAAAATCACCACCTTCAGCAAACTTAGCATATTCAGGCAGGCGTGGATCATCATTTTTAAGCATGTAATTGATCAAAACCTGTCCAACACTCCATTTTGAACCATAACCACCAAAACGATACCAGACATCAGAATATGCCGCCGCACTCCATTGCGAGATTTCAGCGTCTTTTGTGAGCAGAATATCATCACCGGCCTCAAGCAGATCGGCATTAAGGGCAGCTGTTATGGCATCACCGGCAAAATTATCTCCTGTAGCTCCATATGCCCTTGTAGCAATTCTTAACTTCAGCGTATTTGCCAGTTTTTTCCATTTCTGGAGATCACCACCACAGTACAGGTCATTATTTCCAAGATCCTCCACACCATCACCGGTGGATACACTGGATCCAATTGTAGCCATAGCTGCATCAAGATCGGCTATGATTCCTGTATAGATCTCAATCTGAGTGTCAAATTTGGGCAGTGCAATGTCCGGATCCGCAGCTTCTGAATATGGTATTTCACCAAAAATGTCGGTAAACATCTGGTAATATAATCCTTTCATAATCTGCCCGGTAGCATACATCAGTGGGTTCTCAAAATCCCCACCGACATCGGTTAGCTTCATAAAGTTATCTAATCCCCCAAGGTAACCCTCCATCCAATTCCAGGATGCATCGGTATATGAAGAACTGTATGAATAACCTAATTCATCGCTCCACCATGAACCATGATGTCCGAAAGTAAAATGACCAGCATAGCGGTCTACATGTATTAAATGTGCCCTCCAGTATGGATAACGACTGGGCGCATAAAGTTGGTATTGCGGGTTTGTTATAAAATACCGCGCACTTGCTTCTTCTGGCAAAATCGCATTCGGATTTGTATTTATCTCGACAAAATCTTTTGTACAGGAAAATAATCCGAATGCAAGAACTAAGCCTACAAATATTATTTTAATTGTTTTCATAATCTTTTCTTTCTGTTTAGTTAAAATCTTACACTTAGGTTAAATCCAATACTTCGGGTAGTTGGCAGGTTATACCAGAGTACTCCCTGTGAGTAGTTCGAAGTACTAAAGGATGACTCAGGATCGAAGTTGTCCATCTTTTTATACAGGAAGAAAAGGTTTCTTCCTACCAGTCCAAC
>DAOWNN010000237.1 GCA_030642585.1 Bacteroidota bacterium
CTTATACCATGCAAATTTGAAGAGCAACCTGTTCTCATAATCCAGTTTTGCCCTGTAATATCCATTGGAAGACATTTTTTTAACCTTAGCCGAAGAAAAATCTCCAGCTTTCAGAAATTAAACAGTCTTTTCAAACTGTTTTTTTACTTTCCTGTAGTCTAATCCCCTGTAATAAAGAATATTCATATAATACTTCAATATCCTTCCGTCCGCGTATCAGAAGTCTTTGCCTGAAATAGGCTGACCGGAAAATGGTTAACAAAAATGAAAAATAGTGTATTTAACACAGAATTCAAAAATAGGTATAACAGATATTTTTCCGGAAAATCACCACGAACCAAAGCCTTTTCAATCCAGTTCAGCCTCCATGATCGGTACGGGGAGCCAGCTTGCAGCGGAATATACACCAGCACGTCTATTGATTCATGAAGAAATGGATATATTCCGGGAGTTTGCCTGTTAAGTAATAGGGCAAATTCATTAATAAATAGGGTACACGCCCTGGTGTTTTAGCATTTTCAATTGAAAACTCACCCGCGAAGATCCTGATGGCATAGGGATGGTTTGTTCGCTCTATAAACTGATGAAGTGAGCGCAGTTTTCCCTGTTTTCCTGACTTTACTTCAACCGGAATGATGTACTTTCCATGTTGATAGACCAAATCCACTTCGGAGCTGGTACCTCTTTCCTCCCTGACCCAAAAATGGGGTGTATATCTTTCATCTTCCTTCAGAGAGATGATTTCCTGGGTAACCAGATGCTGGATTATTTTGCCTCTGTAAAAGTTGTTCAGGTCAGAGATGCAGAGCATTTCCCCCTGCAGATTAAGTACCCGGTTTAGTAAGCCGGTATCTAAAAACTGTAGCCGGGGTCTTTTCCTGAAATCACTGATTATAGGAGGTTCAAGACTGGTAGATGGATAGAGAAGCCTGATAATATGTGCCAGATCCAGGGCTCTAATGGCTTTACCGATCTCTCCTGACCGGTAGCTTGATTTCCCGAAACCCTCGAACTTTATCCTGTCCGCTTCATGTGGTGCAGTTTCTATGACATGCCGGATTACTTTCCCCTCTGTTCTGTTAGAAGCATACTTTTTTACATCGTCTTTAAATGATTGCCAAAGCTCTTTATATACTGTGGCAAGTGATGCAATGTCCTTGTGCAGAACATATTGTTGCACAACTTCCGGCATACCTCCTATAATGGAATAGGTATGAAAGAGGTCCTTTAAAATTTGATGAGCGTAACCCGGAACCGGAACCGTATTCAATGCTTTCAATGCCGGTTTGTTCTCAATTGCAGTCAGGTACTCTTCAAAGCACAATGGATTGAGGTATAAATAAGAGACCCTACCCACGGGAAAACCGGGCACATCCTTTAAAGCAAATTCAAGCAGCGATCCTGCCGCAATAAGATAAATGTCCGACCTTTCCTCGTAAAAGTACCTTAATTTCTGAATTGCTTTTGGAGATTCCTGGATTTCATCGATAAAGAGCAAAGTTGATTTATTTTCTATCTGCATACCCTTTAAAAGAAGTATTGCATTTACCAGGCTATTGAAGTTTTCAATTTCAAATAATCTCTTGTCAGAATCCATTTCGAGATTAAGCTCAATGAATTGATCGAATTCGATTGCAAAAGCCCTCACTAAAGTAGTCTTCCCAACTTGCCGGGCACCTCTGATAATTAAAGGTTTACGATTATTTGAATTCTTCCATCTAATGAGTGTTTTATATGCTTTCCTATATAGAGTCATCAATAGTTTGTAATGAATACGAGGTAAATATAGCGAATATGTGTAACGATGAATAGGTAAATACGATAATTATTTGTAATAATGCATAGGTAACTTGTATTTGGATTCTATTTCCCGTTACCAACAGCACATCATCATCATATAGAGAAAGAGAAAAAGAAAAGTAATGTCTAATTCAGGTCAACCATATTCAGGCATTGAGTTATACGAAAATTAGATCCAGGCTTAAAAAAAAGTTGAGCCCGGTGAGATGCTACAAAAATAATTAGCGATTGCAACTCTTTCTGCAAAGTGAGGTTTTTGTACTATGGTCGTTCTTCGTATTTTTGTACACGCGAGTGAAAATTTACGAAGCAGAAAATAAATTTCGGAAAAACTATAAAATATGGAACAGGAAAACCTGGCTGTGCGAATTGAAGCGATGTTGAATAAAATGACAAGAGAAGAACTTGTTCAGTTAAACAGAGAAATCCTCCGACGTGTAAAGATTATGGATGATTTGAACAGGATCAAAGCCAATGCCGCCTTCTTTCCCGGTGATACAGTATCCTGGAACGACAAAGAGGGATTTATTCGTGTCGGTCGGGTGATCAGAATAAACAGTAAAACCATTTCTGTGCAGGAAGATGGGAATACGGATGGAACCTGGAGAGTTCCAGCCCATTTACTTAAAAATTTATCCTAAATGAAGAAAGAAGTCTTCATTGAAGCGATGCAACTCTACAGGCTACGGTTGCAACCAGACCATGAGAAACTGCTGCACCATAGATAGATGAAAACCTCTTCCGCTTTAGCAGCGGACCTGTAGTCGCCGGACCTGAAATGCAGCGGTCCCTGCCGGATATCTTCGAGGCCATCCGCCCCATCCGGGCAGAAGGCGAAGATGAAGTGCGTCAGATATGGATCAGGGCAAAGCGAGATATCATAGAAACCCGGGAGGAGTTTGAAGATGAATGGCATTCCCTATACCCTGATCCTGAAAAGTGGTACCATATTGCCACTATTTTCCAATGGCCTTTGCCTGTTACAAACATAGGCGCAAACAGTTGTATAATCACTTATATCGTGGTTCTCCAAAGACAATGGTCAATTGCGAAAAAATCTATTGGCATAAATCTTCCAATTCTAAAAGATTACTAAACAACTCATTACTCTCTGCAAGATTATCATTCAAGTAATTTTTGTCCGATGGTAACCCTTTATAATTTTCAAGTTCCACTATAGTACCATCGGTATCTAATTCAAATATCGCGTAATCATCCGGGGAGATAAAAGATGAAGACGGGACTATACTTTCCACTCTATCTGATAATTCATCCTGTTTACCTGAGTTTCGGATCCGGTCTGCAACAAATCCGGCTTTTACTGCCAAAGCCAAATAATTGATCATATAAGGACTATGGGTTGTAATGATTAACTGGTTACCTCTTTCCAAATTTGCATACTTAATTAACTCAAACAGAACAGACTTCTGAGATGAAGGGAAAAGATTCTGTTCCGGTTCCTCAACAATATTGATAAAGCCGGAATACCTGAACTTTGAGGACAGAATTTCTAAAGATGCTTTTTTTACATCCTCAGATAAAGCCGGATTCATCAATATATCCTGAATCTCTTTCTTAATCTTTTTTTCTTCTTCAATACTGATTGCCTTAACATTTGATTTTCCCTTTTTTCTTATTGAATCAGCTATATGCCTTGTAACTAAAAAAAGAGGGACAGAAGCCTGAAGACCGCTTGAAGACTCAGAAAGCTTGATCTTAAAATCTTCTCCAATAAGCCAGGATAGCTTATTCAGCTTCTGATATTCAAACTTTAATTTGTTTACAGGAAGTTCAACCTGTCCGATCAGCTCCTCATTTGCATCAATAAATTCATCCGAAAAAGTATATAGAGTACGTGGCAACCCCTTCAAACTTCGAACATTCTTCACTGAACTTACAAAATTCCTTTCCGCGGGAACATACATGATCTTTGGAAACAAATACCCGTTTCCATCATTTTTACTTAATGAAACCTTCCCCTTAGCATATGAAATGAAATATGCCTGCCCTTAATATTCAATTGTGGTATGATCTGTGAAATAATTCTCAATATTCTGATAACCACAATGATTCTTAAAAGCATTACCAAACAACAGATCCCTTTCCGAAAAATCACCACGAACCAAAGCCTTTTCAATCCATTTCATACATGAAATGAGTTTTGCCACAGTACTTTTGCCACTAGCCTGTTTACCAATAAACAGGGTAATCTTTTTGATGTCTAACCAACCATCATTCTGATCAGTCAGCCCCTTCTTTATTGGCCCAAAATTCCTAATTCTGATTTCACTCATTACTTAAGGCTTTTTAGATATCCAAAGTTACTTCATTTTTCATCAGCTAATGTTATTCCTCAATTTGTTTCCTGAGTTATTGACTTTTTCATTCCGAAATGGTAATGTGCCCGTTTCCAGAAACGCAATATGAAATCGAAGTTCTCCTCCATCAGTTCCTCTCCCCCTTCCCCGGGTAAATCAAGCCCGGGAAGTTCATAATGTTCCGCCAGGTAGTGCATCCACCGCCCGCTGATGTACGATGAGTAGAGCAGCCGCATGGCTCCCTCACCTTCATAATCATCACCTGTA
>DAOWNN010000186.1 GCA_030642585.1 Bacteroidota bacterium
ATCAAATTGAAAAACAAATCCCTCAGTACTAATAAAATGGTAGTTGTTTTTTATGCTGATCCTTCCATTTTCTAAATCATCAGCTTCAAATTTGAGATACTGGTAAACCTTTTTTACTTCTGCCAATGCCGGATGGGGACTACGATCGGGATTTACAAGGCCATTAATGCAAAAGTTATTATCGCTGGGAATATCTTTCGAACCATAATCACCACCATAGGCCCAGAATTCTTCACCCTTATCGTTCATTTTAACCAGGCCCTGGTCAACCCAGTCCCATATTGAGCCACCTTGAAGCAGATCGTATGCTTCAATAACATCCCAGTAGTCCTGAAGATTACCGGTGCTGTTACCCATTGCATGTGCATATTCACAGAGAATAAGAGGCTTATCCCGGGGCTCGCTGGCATAATTTTCCATATGCTGAATGCCTGCATACATGGGACAATAAATATCTGTATTTGAGCCTTTTCCAGCCCTTTCATAATGTACGGGTCTGGAACTATCCCGATTATGAATCCACTTATAACCAGCCTCGAAGTTAACTCCGTCACCTGCTTCATTTCCCATAGACCAGATTATAATTGAGGGGTGGTTTTTATCTCTTTCCACCATGCGTCTTATCCTGTCAACATGGGCCTTCTCCCAAACAGGATCTTTAGCAAGAGATTTCTCCCCATAACCCATACCATGCGATTCAATATTAGCTTCATCAATAAGGTATATTCCATATTGATCACAAAGCTGGTACCATATTGGATCATTGGGGTAATGGCTGGTACGTACAGTGTTTATGTTATTTTCTTTAAATAGCCGGATATCCTGTAACATAGATTCGTATGAAATAACATGGCCCGTGTATTCATCGTGCTCATGCCTGTTAACACCTTTTAGAAGTATAGCTTTCCCATTGACAAGCAATTGTCCGTTCTTGATTTCTGATTGCCTGAATCCTATTTTACTTCCTACAGTTTCGATGATCTCATTATCCTTATCTCTAATCAGGAGAACCAGGTCGTACAAATTGGGGGTTTCTGCACTCCATTTTTTTGGATTGTTAATTTCTTTGGCGAATTCAATTATGGCAGTTTCCAGTTTGTTTATTTCAATGAGCTTTTTTTCAGTAAAAATTGGATCTTCAACCCCCTTATCATACAGAAGCATTTCAAGAGAATATTCCTTTGCCTTCAGTTTCTTAAAGCTATTTGTCAGATCAACCTCAACCTTTAGCAGTCCATCCTTATAATTCTCGTCCAGTTCTGCATGAACGAAAAAATCCCGGATATGTATCTTTGGAGTAGAATACAGATAAACATCTCTTTCAACTCCACTTATTCTCCAGAAATCCTGGCATTCCAGGTAGGCTCCATCAGACCAGCGAAAGACCTGTATAGCCAGAGTATTATTGCCCTCAAAATTTACATAAGGAGTAATATCCCATTCAGCCGGAGTTTTTGAACCCTGACTATAACCTACCATGATTCCGTTAATCCATATATACATGGCTGACTTTACAGCACCAAAATGAATGTAGATTTGTTGCTCTTGCCAATTTTCCGGTATTATGAAATTTCTACGATATGACCCTACAGGATTGTAATTGTGAGGTACGCGAGGAGGTTCAGGACCATTGATCATTTCAGTGAGAGGAGGTGTTCTGCTATCTGCAAATTCATATGGATGATTAATATAAATTGGAATTCCATATCCTTCCAGTTCCCAGTTAGATGGCACAGGTATATCATCCCATGAACTCACATTAAATCCAGGTAAGAAGAAATCTGAAGGTCTATTGGCCGGATCTTTTACCCAATTGAATTTCCAGGTACCATTCAAAGAACTATAAAAAGGTGAGTTGTCTGGATCGTTAGCCCGGACATGAACCGGGTCAAGGAAGGGAATGAAGCTCGCATGAGCCAGTTCCTTGTTTTTTCCAAACACTTCAGGATTTTCCAGATCGGCAGGAAATTCCTGCTGCGTCCATGCAGTACAATTTATTATAAACAGAAAGACGAGGATGATGGAAAGTTTTGAATATTTCATAGTTATTTGTATGATGAAATTTTGGTGAATAAAGATAGTTAATAGTATATATAATGCAATCCTTCTTTTATAAACACCAGGATAACGCAACACAAAAGTTATTTGATCGTCTTTAGCATAGACAGGGGAAGAAACTAAACAATACCGCACAATGATTCGCAACCACTTCCTGGTTGCAATGATTACTGTAAGCATACAATCGGTAAAGGCTGCTTCACAAAATCCGGCACACAACCTGAGACAAGAATAGGCTGAATAATAGGATCTATTGCTAAGCAATAGTAAAATAAAGCGACTCTGGAGAGTTGCACTACAGGCAAAGTCGAATTTGTTTTGATACATTTTAAATCTGGCATACGAAGTATTAATACTTGCAAAAATTTGTTATGAATTTTGATTTGACTTTGAAGCCGAAATATTTAGAACTATTGTCGTTATGGATTTGATCTCCACGACTTAGAATATTTGCTAAAGGTGCGAAAATATTAGGGAGTATAGGTAAAGTTGCTTGAAGTGTGATTGTCTTTACTACGTAGTATACTACGTAGTATACTACGTAGTAAAGAGGGTTCTGTCCTAAGTTTGGAAGCTTGCTCCAATAAAGGTAGAGAGGTCATAAACTAACTAATAATTTGAAATTCAAAGAATCGGTATTACTTTTAAAGTCTGGTTTTTATATAAACTATCAACTTTAGAAACATTCAATGGAGAAAAAGCAGTTGATTACCCGCATTCTACTTGCAAGTGCATTTGTTTGGATCATTCATTCTATAATTCTAGCAGGTTTTTCTGAAGATCATAATTTTATGGGAATGCTTATCAGCCAGCTGTCCCCTGCAGACCTTGTGTTCAGGCTGGTCTTAATTGCAGCGATTGTATGTCTTGGCTTTTATTTAAATAAAGCATTTGGAGCATTCAAAGACAATACAGAAATGATTGAGGTTGATATTCCCGAAGGAATTAAGAAGATTGCTGATGCAGATCCTGATTTCCTGAATAATTTCCTGCATAAGATACGAACCCAGCTGAATAATATTTTTGGATTTGCTGATTTATTGAGAGACAAGGATACTGAAAGCGACGAAATTGACAGGTATTTTGGATACATTGAGTCTAGCAAGCAATCTATAAATGCTGCTGTTGATGAATTGGTAAGTGTTTTAAAAATGGGTAAGATTAAAACCTGGAAGAAGGGTGATGATTACCTGGAAATAATTAATTGGAGGGGAAAGAAAATTCTAATTGCTGAGGATGTTGAAACAAATTTCATTTTGTTAAAGGCAGTTCTTGAAAAGACCGGTGCAGAAATCATCTGGGCAAAGAATGGTATGGAAGCTGTTAAGATTTTTAGAAGGGATCGAGATATTGATTTGATCTTAATGGATATCCTTATGCCGGAAATGGATGGTTTTGAAGCAACCAAAGCGATTAGGAAGTTTCATTCAACTGTACCCATAATTGCTCAAACTGCATATAATTTTGATTGGAATGCAATCAAAAATGAAGGTCTTGGTTTCAATGATTATCTTGCCAAACCCATAGGACATTATGATCTGATACTTAAATCCTACCGCTACCTGGAATCATAATTTTTTTATATTTTGCCGGGGAAGTATTCCGGAATAAATATTTGTTCCAGTCTGCCTTGGATAAGATGCTTTTCCTCACTCACAGTACTATGTTGAATTCACTATTAAAGACTAAAATTGCCGGGACTCCCACACCATTTTATTATTACGATCTGGATTTTTTGCAGGAAACTTTGCAATCTGCTTTAAAAATCTCAACAAAATATGGTTATTTCCTGCATTATGCATTCAAAGCAAATGCTGATGACAGAGTTCTGTTTATTATAAAAGAAGCTGGAATAGGAGCGGATTGTGTTAGTGGGAATGAAGTTTTAAAAGCTTTGAAAACAGGTTTCCTTCCAGAGGAAATTTTTTATGCCGGTGTTGGGAAAACAGATAAGGAAATAATTTTGGGTCTGGAAGGAAAGATTGCTTTTTTCAATTGTGAGTCTTTACAGGAAATAACTGTCATTAATGAAATTGCAGGGAAAATGGGCCTCAAAGCAAAAATAGCCTTACGAATAAATCCCAATGTTGAAAGTCATACGCATTCATACATAACCACTGGCATCCAGGAAAATAAGTTTGGAATACAAATGTGGGAACTGGAGAAAGTTTTTTCAATTGCCTCTGAACTTAAAAATATTAATCTGGATGGATTACATTTTCATATTGGCTCTCAGATTACCGATTTAGAAGTTTTTGCAAATTTGAGTCATAAGGTGAATGAGATCAATGATTGGTTTATAAATTCCGGATTCAAGGCAAGCATATTGAATTTAGGTGGTGGATTGGGTGTTGATTATAATAATCCTGATGTGTTCCCTATTCCTGATTTCGAGAACTATTTTAGGATGATAAATTCTCATCTTAAACCCCATCCAGGTCAGGATATTCATTTTGAGCTTGGAAGATCTCTGGTAGCCCAAATGGGAAGCCTCGTTACCCGTGTATTATACACAAAAATGGGGAAGTCTAAGAATTTTGTGGTTACTGATGCAGGTATGACTGAATTGATCCGTCCGGCATTATATAGTTCTTTTCATAAGATTGAAAATCTAAGCAGGAGCCAACCAGGTGTAGCCTCGGAGAATGAGGATATAAGAAAATATGATGTAGTAGGACCTGTATGTGAAACCTCAGACTTTTTTGCTAAAGGAATTGATCTTCCCTTAACAGAAAGAGGAGATATACTGGCAATCAGAAGTGCCGGGGCTTACGCACAATCAATGTCACTGGATTACAATTTAAGGGATAAGGCTGAGGTAATTTATTCTGATGATCTGGCCTGACCTTCAAATAATCAAAGGTATGAGACCTCAGTGTAGAACCCTGAACCCCTCATTTCAGAGTAGAACTCCGAGGAATCAAACCCTTCTTCTCGTCCGCCGAAGCGGAACGCGAAGGAGGATTAAAGGAAAAACAATTAAACATTCAAACATTTAAAGTAAAAATGAAGAGGCAATCGCTGAGTAATCCCTAAATTGAAAGACTGTCTTTGCGAGGAACCTTTAGGAAGGCCAGTGGGGTGGAGTGACGCGGCAATCTCATTCTGTTACTGCAGCGCAATTTTTTTCTCTCGCAGATTACGCAGATTTCGCAGAGGGTTTTTTCATGCCAGGCACTGGTAGGCGCTAGATAATTTGAGACACCAATGGCTGGGAGAAAAAGAAATAAAATAAACGGAGACTGTTGGCGATTGTTTTCCCGGCCTTAAAGTTTTTCACTTAGTTTTTCCACCGCAGCAATGTTGGGCGGGCATTAAGTAAG
>DAOWNN010000007.1 GCA_030642585.1 Bacteroidota bacterium
CATGCCGAGAAACATGTAAATAGAGAGGCTGTTACCAAATGAGTTCAATAGTATTATTTGAAGATCTGGGCATGATCGATTACAAAGAAGCATGGGATTACCAGGAAGATTTACTTAAGGAAATGGTTTCCCGGAAAATATCTGGCAGTGAAATAGAGAATTACCAGGAAGCAGGGAGACTGATCTTTTGTGAACATCCCCATGTTTATACTATTGGAAGGAGCGGTTCAGAAGCCAATCTGTTATTGAACGAAGAGAAACTTAAAGAGATTGGAGCCAGTTTTTACAAGATCAATCGGGGAGGAGATATTACCTATCATGGCCCTGGGCAATTGGTTGGTTACCCTATTTTCGATCTGGAAGGTCTTGATATTGGAGTAAGAAAGTATGTTTTTCTTCTGGAGGAAGCTATTATTCAGGCTTTGGCAGAATTTCATATTTCAGGAGATCGACTGGAGGGTGCAACTGGAGTTTGGTTGGATGTGAAAAATCCGTCAAAAGTCAGAAAAATTTGTGCCATTGGAGTGAGGGTAAGCAGGTTGGTAAGCATGCATGGATTTGCGCTGAATGTACAATCTGATCTTGACTATTTTCGTTATATAAATCCTTGTGGATTTGTCGATAAAGGTGTAACTTCCATGACTCAAGAAAAATTGAAGCCAGTGGGAATCGAGGAGGTGAAAAAAGTCCTTAAGCAGAAGATATCCAGTGTGTTTGACTTGTCCTTGGAGGATAAATAAAATAGAAGATGGATAAACGATGGGTAATAAAAATGCCTGGGGATGCAACTGAAGTAGATGACCTGGCTGAAGCTTTGGATATTAATACACCTGTTGCCAATCTTCTGGTACAACGAGGACTGAAAAACTTTGAAGATGCCCGGCAATTTTTCAGACCTGCCCTGGAGGATCTTCATGACCCATTTAGCATGATGGACATGAACCAGGCCGTGGACAGGATCATGTCTGCCATGGACAGGAATGAAAGGATCCTCGTTTATGGTGATTATGATGTGGATGGAACTACTTCTGTTGCATTACTTTACTCCTTTTTCAACAAATATTATAGCAATCTTGGTTATTATATTCCTGATAGGGATACAGAAGGTTATGGCGTATCTACCAAAGGTGTTGATTATGCCAGTGCAAATAACTATTCGCTGATTATTTCTATTGACTGTGGAATTAAGGCTGTTGAAAAGGTAAAGTATGCAAAAGATAAGGGGATTGATTTTATTATATGTGATCACCATATGCCAGGGGATAAGCTGCCGGATGCTGTGGCAATACTCGACCCAAAACGGAAAGAATGTGGATATCCTTTTAAAGAACTCTCAGGTTGCGGAGTCGGATACAAATTAATCCAGGCTTATGCAAGGATTAATGGGATTGATTCTGAGGAACTTATCCCTTTGCTGCAACTGGTGGCTGTTAGTATTGCAGCAGATATTGTACCCATTGTAGAAGAAAACCGGATACTTGCTTTTCATGGATTGGAGCAGTTAAATACAAATCCCGGAGAGGGAATAAAGGCAATTCGGAAAATTGCCGGGATTGCAGACAAAGTGGTGGATATTACAGATGTAGTATTTAAAATTGGTCCCAGGATCAATGCAGCGGGAAGAATGGAAACCGGTTCTAAAAGTGTGGAACTTCTACTTGCAAAAAACCAGAAAGAGGCTTTTGAAATGAGCCAGAAAATTGATGGTTACAACAAGGATCGAAGAGTTATTGACCAGAGAATCACTCAGGATGCACTACTGAGGATATCCAGTGATCAAAAATTAATGTATAGCAAATCCACGGTTCTCTATAATCCCGACTGGCATAAAGGGGTAATAGGAATTGTAGCTTCCAGATTGATTGAAACTTATTTTCGACCTACTGTAGTACTAACAGAGTCAAATGGAATGGCTACTGGTTCTGCTCGTTCAGTGCCGGGTTTCGATTTGTACAGAGCTATGGAATCATGCAGCCATCTTCTGGAAAATTTTGGAGGGCATATGTATGCAGCAGGATTGACTCTAAAAAAGGAAAATATTTCAGAATTTGCCGATTGTTTTGAGCATGCTGTATCTGAGTCCATTACTGACGACCAATTAGTTCCTGTTGTAGATATTGATTCGGAACTTGACTTTAAGCAAATTACAGATAGTTTTATTCGCATTTTGAAACAATTTCAGCCATTTGGGCCGGAAAATATGGCTCCTGTTTTTGTATCAAGGAATGTGGTCTCGGGACCGGGAAGCAGGCTCGTTGGAGCCAGTGGTGAACATATAAAACTTGAATTGATGCAGGAAAATGGAATTGCATTCAATGGAATTGCATTCAGTCAGTCACCAAGCTATGAATATATTCAACATGGACAAAGCTTCGATATTTGTTATTCCATTGATGAAAATGAGTTCAGGGGCAGAACAAGTCTGCAATTAAATATTAAGGATATAAAACCTTCCTTAAGAAATGACTAAAGTGACTAAAATGACTAAAGTGTCTTGAATGCCAGAAAGTTAATGAGACAACTCCAATATAGCATTTTATTTAGGAGCATGTTATTTGAAAAAACAACTCAAAAAGTAAGCTACGTATATCATAACAAAACCCAAAAACCACCTTGCATACTTGCATTGTTCTAATTTATATAGCGTAAATTTCCAGAGGCTATAATCTGTTCTAAAAGCTTATGCTTTATGACAAATCAGAATTTAAGTCTTGCCTGTAACTTTAGCTCTGTTTTATGATTTCCATCTATGGTGGTCAAGCCTGAACCAATTTGTTCCCTGTCGATAAATGAAGTGCGCGAAATACGAAACCAGAAATCAATATGTTTGTTCAGTGAGGAATGGAGTAGAATGTATGCACGTATT
Organism: Bacteroidota bacterium; assembly: GCA_030642585.1. GTDB lineage: Bacteria > Bacteroidota > Bacteroidia > Bacteroidales > VadinHA17 > JAYEGO01. Next base: position 2,867 of record DAOWNN010000007.1, read on the forward strand.
CCTTTTCCATAATAGGGAGGTATGGAAAATGCATACAACACATCGTTTTCGTAGGCATAAATACGATTATCATAACTGTCAGTATCAAAAATGGCATACCGCAAAGTTACATCAATGGGGAGTGAATTGGATCTGTAAATTATATCCTGGTAAATCAGGTATCCTTCACTAAAACTTTTATTTTTGTTTAAACCGGTCCACTCAACCCGGTTTCTCAACCCCATACTGCCTGAAAGCTGGTAATCCACCTGGTATCTTACTTTCCATTTCATTTTTTCACCGGTTTTTACCATCTCTTCTGCAGTTGGAAGGTTCTCGCTTTTCTTTTCATATTGTATCCTACAATGCATTTTAAGTGAATTACTTGTGGCATAATTAGCCTGGAAAAAGAATTCAGATCCCCTGGAGGGAGAGGAAGTCCTGTATTTTAGCCAGGGAAATGAAAAAAGGTCGATATAGGTCGAAAAATCCCATTTTCTGAAAGGAAAGATCCTGGCTCCGATGTAAAAGCCATTTTCATTAAGGATGGATGAATTTTCACTAAAAGCATTGCTGTATATTGGAATAAAACCGGGGCTGTAGTATCTGTACAAAATAGCAATGGATAACTGTTCGGCCAAAGGGAAGAGTCCTCCATGGATAAAAGCCCAGCCATGGCCGGGAGAACAGGATAACTCTCCGAAAATGGTACCCTTACGAAATGTATACTTATAATCTGAGCCAATTTTACTTCCTGATTTTCCACTGAACTCAAATGCTTCATAGGGGGAATCTCCTGCATCGATCTCTGCATCATACCGGAATTGCACCATGGTAAGTCCGGCACGGAAGCGATTTTTTGTATAGCTCAGGTTCCCGCCATAAATCAATTCAGATAGAGACTTCCTGTCAGAAATTTCTCCTGGTGTTGCATGAATTCCAGTTTCTAAAAATCCGGAAACAAGGTTTGATTCCTTGTCCAGGCTATCTCTTTTCAGTACATTGGCATCGATCTTTTTGGAAGAGAAAAAAGCACTTAAATCAAACTTGCCAAGACTTATTGTAGTAGCCATGCCCCTGAAAAACTGGTTTTCATTTGTGGAAGTATAACGCCTGATTCCTGACTGTCGTTTTTCAATTAATAAAGCTTCTGTAGACTTCCCATATGCGAATCCTGACCATAAATTTAGTCCCTGTCCAAACCTTGGTTCATAGTCTCCAATAACAATGGTTTTTATTTTCCAAACATTATTTAGCTGTATAAATCCGGAATAATAATCGTAACCTTTTTTATTATTTCCTGAAAAAAACTCCTCCCCGGCATCCTTTTCTGCTGTAAAGCCCAGCAACAACTGTTTTTTGTAGGAATATGAATATCGGGTATAGATTTTCCATGGTGATCCCAGGTATCTTGAATTTGGCCGCTCAAACAGAGCAGAATCGCTGATGGGCAAATATCCTTCCTGTGTTTCCAGAATGCTCTGGGTTCTGATTAGAATTTGATGTCTTCCATACTTAACGGGTTTTTTAAGATCTATGGTTTGTTTCTTTTGAGTTTGTTCAAGGCTTATAAAAGGAGAAATTAGTTCAACCGTACCCTGATCAAATCCATAAACAAACTGTAGCTCGTAGAGCGAAAGTATTGGGCCATTTTCCAGAACATACTGCTGCAGGCTATTTGTCTGAAAATCACTCAGGATAAAGAGCCTTTTGAGTTCCTCCTGATTGTGAGTGTTTATGGCAACAGGATTGGCCTGTAATTCTTCTAATTCTTCCAGAAGGCTTGTGTAATCCAGGTTTTGTTCCGATCTTGATGAAAGACTTTCTGCCAGATTTTCAAATACCCTTTTCCATTCATCCTTATTTTCCTGGGCAATAAGGAAGGATGAAAGACCAAAATAATGCATTACAATTGTGAAAGCAATTACCCTTTTGAGGTCCCAAAGAAATGAATAGAACTTTACATTTTTCCATGAAGTGGCAGTTGTCATTATGGGAAAGTGTATGTTAGGGTAAAGTGAGGTGTAAATCCAAGCTGGGGATGAAAGCTAAAGGCCAAATCACCCCTTATTCCAAGGGCCTCATAACCCAGTCCAACTGTATTGAATTGTGGATCGCTGGCGAGTCCGCCACGAAGGTAGAGATGATCAACAGCTTCAATCTCAAGGCCTATTTTCCAGATTGCTTTAAAATCGGTTTGTTTTTCGGTTTCCAGATTGACTTGAACCATATTGAGAAAGCGATATCCAAGGCCAAATCGAAAAATGGTTGGGAGATATTCATCTCCTTCAGGGGATTGAAATCTGGATTGGGAAGGATTAAAAATATGAGCTCCAATAAATAGACCCTTTACAGGTTGGGCAAGAAATCCCCCCTCCACAGAGAGTGCTGATGATCTCCCAAATTCTTCAGAGATATAAATTGAATGATAGTTTATTTGAACTCCGGCAGATATTTTTTGCCCAAATAACTTACTGAATGACAAACCAGACTTGGTCTCGTGATAATTTGAGTACCCAAAATAATAAAATGAAAAACCAAGGGTCCCAGGTTTTGTGGGTATTGCAAGGGCTACTGCATTCAGTCCATATTGAGGAACTATAAACTTGTTTTCATGATGGAGGGAGAAAGTTAAATTGGTCAGAAAAGCCAGGCCGGCCTGGTTATGAGAAACAGACCAGATATCAGGAATCATGACAGAGGCATTTGCCATTCCGGCAAACCTGCTTCCTGACAGATAATTTTCAGCTGCGTGTGAATGATCTGGGAGAATCCATACAATAAGCAAAAAAACTGATACGAAATTTCTCAGGAATATTGATCTCCGGCGCATAATAGATAATTGCTTAGAGAATCAAGTTACGCATTTTGATGGAGAAATTCAACCAATTCTTACTGAAGTCTGGCAAAGGAACTTTAAAATGATGGAATGGGAGAGAATCAAAAATTTGTGAAGCTATTACCTAAGTGTCAGGAAACCTTATATTCAAATTCTACCTTACTCAGATCCTGGTTTGCCTTCACCACTTTTTCTTTAAGACCTTCTTTGAATGCCATCAATCTTTTTTGAAGTTCAGGATTAGAAAGAGCCAGGATCTGTGCAGCAAGAATACCAGAATTGCGGGCTGCATTTATACCAACTGTTGCAACCGGAATGCCAGGAGGCATCTGTACGATTGACAATAGTGAATCCCATCCATCCATGGTAGCTTTGATAGGAACTCCAATTACCGGAATGCTGGTCATTGAAGCAATCACTCCGGGCAGAGCTGCTGCCATACCGGCCCCGGCAATGATAACTTTCAAGCCTTTGTCTGAAGCAGATTTTGCAAATTTTTCAACCTCATCCGGAGTCCTGTGTGCAGAAAGAGCATTTAATTCAAATGGAATTTGTAGTTCATTCAATATTTTTGCAGCCTCCTCCATAACCGGAAGATCAGAAGTGCTACCCATAATGATACTTACTTCAGCATTCATATTATTCAATAGTTTAAGGGATTTCTGGAAAATCTTGCCCAAAGTTACGGCAAATATTTGTATTTTCGGATTTTAAAATAATACCAACATTTGAACATATGGAAAAGATTAAATTGCTGGACAAGAGGTTCAAACTGTTTATTAGGGAAGATGAGATTGAAAAACGGATTGATGAATTGGCCAATACAATTTCCTCAGATCTCAGGAATGAGAGTATCTTTTTCATGGGAATTTTAAATGGTGCTTTTATGTTTGCTTCTGACCTGTTAAAAAAAATTGATCTTGATTGCCGGATCACTTTTCTCAAACTTGCCTCTTATGAAGGAACTTCGAGTACAGGAAATGTAAAACGATTAATTGGGATCAATGAGGATATTAAAGGACATACAGTTGTAATCATTGAAGATATTGTGGATACCGGGATTACTTTAGAGCATATTGTGAAACAACTAAAAGGCTATGAGCCCAAAGAAATTAAAGTAGCTACAATGTTTTTTAAACCTGATGCTTATAAAGGGAATATTCCGGTTGACTATGTGGGCATGGAGATACCGAATGACTTTATTGTTGGGTATGGACTTGATTACGATGGATATGGAAGAAATCTGAAAGACTTATATGTACTGGATAAAGAACAAGCTGATTCATTATGATTAATATTGTATTATTTGGTCCCCCGGGATCTGGAAAAGGGACCCAGTCACAAAAACTTATTGATAAATACGGATTGATACATTTGTCAACCGGAGATATCCTTAGAAATGAAATTTCTGAAGGGACAGAACTTGGTGTTAAAGCAAAAAAATTCATGGATGCAGGCGAACTGGTGCCGGATGCAGATGTTATAGCTATGGTTATTCATAAGTTGACGGAATATGATGACCCAATGGGTTTTATTTTTGATGGCTTTCCTCGTACCCCGGAACAGGCACGATCGATCAGGCACAGTTTGACAGATAAGGATCTGCGTATAAATATTATGATAACTCTTGAGGTTCCTTGTGAAGAATTAATAAGCAGGTTGGTAAAGAGAGGGGAAGAAACAGGGAGGTCGGATGATGAGAGGAGTATTATCGAGAAACGCCTGGAAGTGTATCTTCAACAATCAAAACCTGTAATTGACTTTTATGACAAAATGCGTAAATACGTGGCAATAGATGGTATGGGCACAATTGATGAAATTTTTGACAGGATAGTTTGTGCCGTGGAAGCCTGTATTTAAGGTCTTATTTCAAATTCCAATTTATTTCAAATGGCCGGAACCAATTTTGTTGATTACGTAAAAATATTTTGCCGGTCGGGAAAAGGTGGTGCAGGTTCTACCCATCTGCGTAGGGAGAAATACATCCCCAAAGGTGGCCCTGATGGTGGGGATGGAGGTCGTGGTGGACACATAATCCTAAAAGGGAATCAACAACTCTGGACACTCCTGCACCTGAAATATCAAAAGCATATTAGAGCTGACCATGGTGGAAGTGGGGCAGGAGCTCTAAAAACTGGTTCCGATGGGAAAGATGCAATCATTGAAGTGCCTCTCGGCACTGTAGCCAGGAATTTTGAAACCGGGGAGATCTTGTTTGAAATATTGAAGCATGATGAGGAATTGATCATGGTTCATGGAGGAAGGGGAGGTCTGGGTAACAACCACTTTAAAACATCTACGAATCAGACACCTATGTATGCACAACCTGGTGAACCCGCCGTGGAAGGTTGGTTTATTATGGAGTTAAAGGTTCTTGCAGATGTGGGACTGGTTGGATTTCCAAATGCAGGCAAATCAACTCTTTTATCGGTGGTTTCAGCTGCAAAGCCCAAAATAGCAAATTATCCTTTCACTACCCTTGTTCCTAATCTGGGGATTGTATCATATTATGATGATAAATCATTTGTTATGGCAGATATCCCAGGAATAATAGAGGGTGCTCATGAAGGGAAGGGCCTGGGATTAAGATTTTTGAGACATATCGAAAGGAACTCAATGCTGCTCTTTATAGTTCCGTCTGATTCAGATGATATTGGCAAAGAATACTCTGTTCTTTTGGAGGAGTTAAAGAAATATAATCCAGAAATGCTTGATAAAAAAAGGGTTCTGGCAATATCGAAATCAGATTTTCTGGATGAAGAATTAAAAGAAGAGATAATAAAAGATCTTCCGGAACTTCCATGGTGTTTCATTTCTTCAATTACAGGTGAGGGACTGGGCAAGCTAAAAGATTTAATTTGGAAAGAACTGGGAGGAAGCTAACAAATAAATACTGAAATGATTGAATTCCTGGATGGAATAGATAAATCCTTATTCCTTTTTTTGAATGCCTGTCATTCAGACTTCTGGGATCCTATAATGTGGTGGATCAGCGGTAAAAGCTCCTGGATTTTTTTGTATGTATCAATCCTGGTATGGCTTGGAGTAAAGAATAAATGGAGAATACTGATCATTGTGTTGTTCGTTATTCTGCTGATTACGGCAACCGATCAAAGTTCGGTACATCTTTTTAAGAATGTATTTCAAAGGTTTCGGCCATGTCATAATCCCGAAATAAAGCAACTCGTACACCTGGTACACAGCCACTGTGGCGGAAAATTTGGTTTTGTTTCTTCTCATGCTGCCAATACATTTGGAGTAGCTGTATTTTCTGCGGCACTGATAAAGAATAAATATTATAAATGGTTCATATTTTTTTGGGCAGCACTGGTTTCCTATAGCCGTGTCTATCTGGGTGTACACTACCCGGGAGATATACTTGGAGGTGCATTGCTGGGTGCTGGAATCGGGTTTTTGTTCGCCAGACTTTATACCCTGGTTGAATCCAGATACCTGAATAATGTAGCTTTTTTCAAGTAAGTGAGACTATGAATTCAAAAGCCGAAGGTGAATTGAATTTATTTAGTCGAACTTATCCCGACAACGAAGTTCGTCGGGATCTGAATAAAACGAAGTTAAACTCCTGCCTGGCCGGCAGGGACACAGAGTCACCAGGAAACACCAGGAAGAACAGAACCTAAATTTAAGCTACTGCTCCTTTAAAAATGAATTGTATTATAAGTAAAATATCAGATCCATATTTTAATCTTGCGGCTGAAGAATATCTTTTAAAAAACAGGAATGAAGATTTTTTTCTATTGTATAGAAATGAACCTTCAATAATTGTTGGGAAACATCAGAATACTTATGCGGAGATAAATTGGGATTTTGTAAATACGCACAAGCTTAAAGTAGCAAGAAGATTGTCAGGAGGCGGAACTGTTTACCATGATCGTGGAAATTTAAACTTTGCTTTTATCAGGAAAGGACTCGAAGGGAAGCTGGTAGATTTTAAAAAATATACAGCCCCAATACAGGAGGCACTCTATAAAATGGGCATTGACACAAAATATGAAGAGCACAATAGCTTAAACTTAAATGGTTTAAAAGTGTCGGGGAATGCAGAGCATGTTTTTAAAAAGCGTGTGTTACATCATGGTACTTTACTGTTTTCAACCGACCTGGGAAATCTGGAAGAAGCTATCGATATTCGTCCGGGCCAGTATTCAGACAAAGCGGTTAGGTCTGTAAAGGCAAAAGTTGCAAATATCAGTGAGAGCATAAAAAGCAAACTTACAATTGAAGAGTTTGAGTCAGGAATAATGCATTATTTCCGGGAATCTAATCCGGGATGTGAAACTTATATTTTTGATAAGAAAGAAATACAACAAATAAATAAATTAAAAGTTGATAAGTATGAGACCTGGCAATGGATTTTCTCTTATTCTCCAAAATATAAATTTAGTAATGCAATAAAATTGGATAAGGGAAATCTTGAAGTAATGATGGATGTAGATAAAGGACTAATTAAGAATGCAAGCATTAGTGGAAGTTTACTTATTCCGGAAAAATTGAGAGAACTTGAGATTTCATTACCTGGATTATATCATAAACCAGACCAGATCCTGAAGGCCTGGGATAAAGTTGCTGGCAAGGTCTCTTTTTCGCAAAGAGAGACCTATGCTATTCTTTCAGCTTTTTTTTAGTCCTATCGAGTTGGCTCAGTTTTATTTCAGGCTCTTTACCCTGAAGGGGTAATATTTGAATAACCCTACTGGTTCTGGTACTCCGGAATCAGTAGGGTTGCTGCCACCAGCAAAGCCCCATCCCCGATAGGGGGTGAATAGTAGTTTAGTGAAAACCTTCATAAGCAAGTTTAATGTAATAACAACTATTAACAGTCTATAATATTAACCTATGCCAAAGGCTTATTTTTAGGAGCATATCATAGCATGATCTCAGATTTGTTCCACTTCTATATTGGGCTTAACAGATTTTCATTATTTTCGGGGATATTATTATTCAGATTTTAATATTGATGGATAATTTAAGGTCAACATTCATCTGATTCAAAGAATTTAATGATTAAAACCAGAGAGTTGATGATAGAAGAACTCAATAAGTAAGCTGCCTCTAATTCTTAAATTATCATGCTGAGCAAGAGTCAAAAAAACAAATTGCGTAAGATGGGTTATTTTGCCGATCAGCAGGGAATCATGAAGCGGTTTTTACACGATCCGGGGGCATGGGAAAGTCATTTGGCAAACTCCAGCCGATACATTTTGAATTTTGTATTAAAGAACCGACCAGGAAAAGTAGCAATACTGGGAAGTGGTTGGTTATTGGATGTGCCATTGGAGGAATTAGTAGCATTCAGCTCAGAATTATTTCTGATTGATATACACCATCCTCGACAAATAAGGCATAAACTTAGAAACTATTCAAATGTTGTTTTTCTTGATTATGAACTCACCGGAGGAGCAGCGTATGAGATATATGATATGGTAAAGGGGGCAAATAATGGGATCAGAAGAGATTGTGGTAAATAGAAAAGGTGAGAAAAAGCATAGCTTGCTGATTTACGCAAAACTACCTGAACCCATAAACCTGAAAAGCTGGCTTTGGGAATTTGACAATGCCGGGGAATATAACCCGGGAGGAAATACATATTATAAAGTTCAGGCAATGGAAATTTAGAAAATGCATAAAAAAGCTATTGAAGAAAAAAACTTGCTTGCTTTTTATTCTGAAAGAAAGCAGCATTATGAAATTCTTGCAGATATTGAGAAAAAGTGGCTGAGGAGGATTTCCTGGCTTCGCCTTTTTGTTTTTATTGTTTTTATCTTTTTTGCTGTAAAAGTTTTTGGTGAAAATGGTATTTTATTTTTCTTTCCGGCAATGCTGTCTTTTACAGCTTTCATTGTGCTAGTAATGCAAAGCATAAAACGTACTTCTAATGAAGCACATTATAGAAGTTTGTTGAAATTGAATATTAATGAGATAAGAGCCCAAAATTATGATTTTAGTGAATTTGATGAAGGGCTGGAATTTAATAACAAGGATCATGCATTTGTTTTTGATCTTGATATTTTTGGTGCAGGTTCATTATTTCAGTATATAAATCGATCCTTTAGTAAATCCGGAAGGAGTAAGCTGGCTTCTTATTTTTCCGATTTGCTCAGCAAAAAGGAAAAAATATATAGCAGGCAGGAGGCTATAAAAGATCTGTCTGCCCGTTTTGAGTGGATGCAAAATTTCCAGGCCTTATGCATACAGTTAGAAGAAAATGATTTTGAAAAAGCCATTCTTAAAGACTGGCTCAGGGATAAGTCTCCAATATTCAAAAGTAGTCTTTTCCCTTTCCTTGCTTTTTTACTACCTGCAATTTCTTTTGTACTGATTGGCTTAAGTGTTTTTAGGATTATTGCATTCGACGAAATCTGGTACTTGCTTCTATTTCCCCTGATAGTTGCAGGCCTGGTGATTAAGAAAACCCAATCTTTCCAGAGGGATGTTTCTGCTTCTTTAAGAGTGTTGAGTGATTACAGAAAGTTATTTGAACATATTGAGAGGGAGGAGTTTGATTCGGTACTTTTAGGGGAATTGAAAAGTGAATTATTTAATAATTCAATACCTGCGAGCAGGATCATACATAAATTAGCTAAAATACTGGATGCCCTTGATGCCAGAAATAATATGCTTGCAGGGGTTTTGTTAAATGCATTGCTGTTGTGGGATATTCATTGCCTGATTAGATTTGGGAAATGGAAACGAAAATATGCCAAAGATGTTTTTAACTGGCTCGAAAGCCTTTCCGAATTTGATGCGCTTTCCAGTATGGGAACATTCAGTTTCAATCATCCTGATTATTCTTTCCCTATGGTTTCGGAGCAACCGGTCTGGGAATTTGAATCGCTTGGACATCCTTTAATAAAGAAGGATCTGAAAGTTGATAATGACCTCTTGTTATCAGTGGAAGGGGAAATAATTATTGTAACAGGGCCCAATATGGCTGGGAAAAGTACTTTTTTGAGGACGGTTGGAGTAAATATGGTGCTGTTTCAGATTGGAGCACCGGTTTGTGCATCTGGATTTGTTTCTTTTCCATCGAAGCTTTTTACGAGCATGAGGACTACCGATTCATTGCAGAACAATGAGTCATACTTTTTATCAGAATTAAAACGTCTTAAGTTATTATTAGACCTTGTTTCAGAAAAAGAGCCTGTTTTTTTCCTTCTGGATGAAATTCTCAAAGGAACTAATTCAAAGGACAAAACCAGTGGCTCACAGGCAGTGATATCAAGGCTCGTAGATTTAAGAGGAACAGGACTAATTGCTACTCACGACCTGACTTTAAGCAAGATGGAAAAAGAATTTCCAGGAAAAGTGTTTAACAAATGCTTTGAAGCAGAAATTGTCGGTGACAAATTGAAATTTGACTATAAAATTATTAATGGAGTATCACGGAATATGAATGCCACATTTTTAATGAGAAAAATGGGAATTATTGAAGAAAAGGATACTTCCTTATGACCAGTCTTCTTTGCCTGGCAAAAGATTCCGAAACCTGCCTGTCCGGCCTTGCTCTGCCGAAGCGGCTACGCGAAGGCGCAGCAGGCAGGCAAGCCTGTCCCGAGTTTATCGAGGGGTTCGGAATGACAAACTCGACAATATCATCTTGACATAACACTGGTTCCTGACAGTGTTTTGGATGGAATAATGGTGATAAATTATCAACAAATCCCTGACTTTCTTTATGTGTCACTCATAATATGCTGAATAACAAGCCGTAGGGTCTACTTATTAAGATATTCTGGTCTATTGTACAGTTTATATATTTCTGCCTTTTGTTGATAAACTATTTCCCTGTACATGCAGTATTTACTTATATTTGCACAAATTTTAAGCAATTCGTATACATAGATGCCTGCAAACTATTCTGAAGATACCATTAAGACCCTTGATTGGAGGGAACATATCCGGAAGCGTCCGGGGATGTATATAGGGAAATTAGGTGATGGCTCCTCCCAGGATGATGGTATATATGTTTTGTTAAAAGAGGTTCTGGATAACTCATTGGATGAGTATATGATGGGTTTTGGAAAGACTATAGATGTGGATATCCATGAAAAGGAGGTAAGCATCAGGGATTATGGAAGGGGCATTCCTTTGGGTAAGTTAGTGGATGTGGCATCGAAAATGAATACCGGAGCCAAGTATGATTCCAAGGTCTTTAAAAAATCTGTAGGATTGAATGGAGTTGGAATTAAAGCTGTAAATGCCTTGTCGGCTTTATTTGAGATCTCTTCGATTAGGGATGGACAGAAGAAATTTGTGGAATTTTCAACTGGGAATGTAGTTGAGGATAAGGAAATTGAGCCTAGCGATCAGAAAAATGGTGTGGAAGTAAAGTTCATTCCGGATAAAAAACTATTTGGAAACTTTCATTATATAATTGATTATGTAGAGTCCATGCTCAGGAATAATGTTTATCTGAATTCAGGACTTACTATTAATTTCAATGGGAATAAGTATTTTTCAAGGAATGGTCTTTTAGATCTGTTGAATGAGAATATGAGTCTTCCTGGCCTTTATTCACCAATTCATATAAAAAATGGGGATATTGAGATCGCCATCACCCATTGCAATCAATACGGAGAGGAATATTATGCTTTTGTAAATGGGCAGCATACCACCCAGGGAGGAACTCATCTCCTCGCCTTCAGGGAAGCACTGGTGAAAACAGTCAGGGAATTCTATAAGAAGGACTTTGATGCTTCTGATATTCGGGCTTCAATTATTGCAGCTTTCAGTTTAAAGGTAGAAGAACCTATTTTTGAATCGCAGACAAAAACAAAGTTAGGTTCAAAGGATATGGGGCCTGGCGGACCTTCAATCAGAAATTATATTATTGACTTTTTTAAAAAGGAGTTTGATGATTTTCTGCATAAGAATCCTGAAACTGCTGATATATTACTAAAGAAAATTCATGATTCTGAAAAGGAGCGAAAAGCAATTTCAGGAATAAAAAAAATTGCACGTGACCGGGCAAAAAAAGCAAGCTTGCACAATAAGAAATTGAGAGATTGTAGGTTGCATTATAACACAAAAGCTGACAACAGGCTTGAAACAACAATCTTCATCACTGAAGGAGATTCTGCCAGTGGTTCTATTACAAAATCCAGAAATGTTGAAACCCAGGCGGTTTTCAGCCTCAAGGGCAAGCCACTTAACACCTATGGCTTAACCAAGAAGATTGTTTATGAGAACGAGGAGTTTAATCTTCTTCAATCGGCATTAAATATTGAGGATGGATTGGATAGCCTCAGGTATAATAATGTGGTAATTGCTACTGATGCCGATGTTGATGGAATGCATATCAGGCTTCTTTTAATCACTTTTTTCCTGCAGTTTTTTCCTGATCTGGTGAAGAGAAGGCATTTGTATATTCTTCAGACTCCATTGTTCAGAGTAAGAAATAAGAAGAAAACTATTTATTGTTATTCAGACGAGGAAAAGGAAAAAGCAATTAAAAATTTGTCTTCGAATCCTGAAATTACCAGGTTTAAGGGCCTGGGAGAGATAAGTCCCGATGAGTTTAAACATTTTATTGGTAAAAAGATGAAATTGGAACCGGTTTTATTGAAAAAGGAAGATGTAGTTTCAGATTTTTTGAGGTTTTATATGGGAAAGAATACCCCCGAGAGACAGGAGTTTATTATTGAAAACCTGAAGATAGAAGAGGATATTGCAGAAGTTTGAACATAGAATAACCTTCAGCAACATTACCTTTTAATTTCATCTCAGGCTTAATTAGTTAAGAATTGATTGACGATTTGAATGGAAGATAAAGAATTTCCAGATAGCGAGATGCAGGATAAGCCTGAAATTCCAGAGGAGGGTCAGGAAAAATCAAATGTTAAGGATCTTTTTAAAGTTGCTCATTTATCGGGCATGTATAAGGATTGGTTTCTTGATTATGCCTCCTATGTGATACTGGAAAGAGCTGTACCAAATATTTATGACGGATTAAAACCGGTTCAACGGAGAATATTATTTGCCATGAGAAGGCTTGAGGATGGCAGGTATAACAAGGTTGCAAATATTATCGGACAAACCATGCAGTTTCATCCCCATGGAGATGCTTCCATTGGAGATGCCCTTGTACAGATTGGACAGAAAGAATTGCTGGTAGATACCCAGGGAAATTGGGGAAATATCCTTACCGGTGATGGATCTGCTGCACCAAGATATATTGAAGCCCGCCTATCAAAATTTGCCCTGGATGTGGTTTTTAACCCGAAAACTACTGCATGGAAATTATCTTATGATGGAAGAAATAAGGAACCCCTTACCCTTCCGGTAAAGTTCCCACTCTTGCTGACCCAGGGGGGAGAAGGTATTGCAGTAGGTCTGTCTTCAAAAATATTACCTCATAATTTTAATGAGCTGATAGATGCTTCTATTTTATACCTGAAAGGAAAGGAATTTGAAATATTCCCTGATTTTCCCTCCAGGGGATTTGCTGATTTTTCAAAATATAATGATGGAATCAGGGGTGGAAATGTTAAGGTAAGGGCAAGAATTAAAAAGCTAGATAAGAAAACTCTTTTAATCGATGAGCTTCCGTATGGGAAAACTACAGGCTCTTTAATTGAATCTATTCTTCGGGCCAATGAGAAGGGAAAAATCAAGATTAAAAAGATTGATGATAATACCGCTGATTCTGTAGAAATAATCATTGCCCTGGCCGGTGGCGTTTCCCCCGATAAAACAATTGATGCCCTTTATGCATTTACCGACTGTGAGCTTTCAATTTCCCCCAATGCCTGTGTGATTCATGATGATAAGCCTGTGTTTATAGGAGTCAGTGAATTACTCAAGACATCTGCCGATCATACCAGGGATCTTCTTAAGCTGGAATTGGAAATAAAGTTAAAAGAACTGGAGGAAACCTGGCACCTTTCATCTCTTGAAAAAATATTTATTGAAGAGAAAATATACAGGGATATCGAAGAATGCGAAACATGGGAATCTGTTCTGGAAACAATTGATAAAGGACTGGAGCCATTTAAGAAATTATTATTAAGAGAAGTAAGCAAGGAGGATATCATACATTTAACGGAGATAAAAATTAAGAGAATCTCAAAATATGATGTTAAAAAGGCCGACGAGTATATAAAGAAACTTGAAGATGGAATGGATGAGGTGAAAACTCACCTTGCCAATCTTATCGAGTTTGCAATTAATTATTATAAACAAATAAAGAAGCTGTATGGCAAGCCATGGGATAGAAAAACTGAAATCAGGAATTTCGATACCATTGTAGCAACCAAAGTAGTAGCCATCAATACTAAACTTTATGTAGATCGTAAGGAAGGTTTCATTGGGACCTCTCTGAAAAAGGATGAATTCGTTTGCGAGTGTTCCGATATTGACGAGATCATTGTGATAAGAAAAAATGGAAAATACCTGGTAACGCTGGTGTCTGATAAGGCATTTGTTGGTAAGGATATTCTATATACAACTGTATTTAAGAAAAACGATACAAGGACCATTTATAATATTGTTTACCAGGATGGAAGGAATGGAAAGCTTATGGTAAAGAGAGTTGCAATTGCCGGACTGACCAGAGATAAAGAGTACGATCTTACAAAAGGAAAGGAGAAATCCAGGATTATGTATTTCACTGCTAATCCCAATGGAGAAGCAGAGCTTATTAAAGTGTTCTTAAAACCGAGACCAAGGTTGAAAAATCTGATCCTGGATTTTGATTTTGGTGAACTGGCCATCAAGGGTCGTCAATCTCTGGGTAATATCCTTACCAGGAATACAGTTCAAAAGATCACTCTTAAAGAAAAGGGAATTTCAACCCTGGGAGGAAGAAAGATCTGGTTTGATGATGACGTATTCAGGCTAAATGTGGATGGGCGAGGAAAATTTCTGGGTGAGTTTGGAGGAGAGGATAAGATATTAGTGGTTACAAAAAGAGGTACCTTCCTGACAGTGAATTTTGATCTTTCTAACCATTTTGATGAAGATATCCTTATTATTGAGAAGTTCGTTAAAACAAAGTTGTATTCAGTTATTTATTTAGATGGGAAGCAGGGATTTTATTATGTTAAGAGATTTGAAATTAGTTTTAGTGATAAACTTCAATATTTCATCCCGGAAGATGAAGGCTCTAAAATGATCAGTATCACCGAGGTTGAATATCCCAGGTTTGAAATTAGTTTTGGCGGGAAGAATAAGGAAAGAAAGAGTGAAATAGTTGAGGTGGCAGAATTTATTGGAGTAAAGAGTTTTAAGGCAAAAGGCAAAAGGCTTACCACTTATCATGTCTCAAATATTCAGGAAATTGAGCCACAGCTTAAAAGCGAAACTGTAAAGAGTGATCCGGATTTGCCAGAAGAACAAATAGAAAGAGGTAAGGAAATTGAACTGGATCCGGAAGATACCTCTCAAATGAAATTAGACTTATAGTAGCAGGAGTTTGAATTTAGTAATAGACATTTCAAGTTTGAATAATAAATATTTATTTTAGAGGTAATAAGTTTTACTTTCGGTGGTTGTTTCCTAATTTTGCGTTCTTGGTGTTTTCTTGGTGTCCCTGCCTGCCGGCAGGCAGGTTGGAGACTTCGTGGCTACTCTTCTTTTTTGCCACCAGAGCACCCGTGTACAGTAATTCTTCCTTACGGGGCAGGCCAGGGTACGAAAACACCATGACCAAAGGCTCACCAGGTAAAGCACGGGCATGGTTTATACATAATTATTTATCGGACTTACATTAATAGCTAGAACCTTGAAAATATTTATCCTTGGATTTATGGGAGCTGGGAAATCCAGACTGGGCAGTAGAATTGCTGGCTTTATGGATCTTAAATTCATTGATCTCGACAATGAAATTGAAAAAGATCAGGGATTGACTATCGGTCAGATTTTTCATGAGAAGGGAGAAAAAGGCTTCAGGAAAATTGAAAAACGAGTTTTACACCAATGCATTAATTCAGACCAGTTTGTCCTTGCTTGTGGCGGAGGAACCCCTTGTTATGAAGATAATATGGAAGTTATGAATAATTCAGGCATCACCATCCTCCTGGATGTTCCACAGGAAGTTTTATTTAGCCGGTTATTCAACAGCAAGCAAAAGCGGCCCCTCATTGAAGATAAAAGTGAAGAGGAATTGCGAAAATACATTGACCACAAACTGGCTGAAAGGGAAAAATACTATAACAAAGCCAAAATCAAAATTGATCCTCTGAATACCAGCCTGGAATTAATAAAGCAAATTTTGACTAATTAACTTGAGTTCGATTTGAGGCTTATTCGTTATTAGGAATAATTGGCAATGAATAAATGTAATAATTTCATCATTATTGTAGCAAAATTGCAACCCCCATGTGACTTGTTACCTCGTAGAGGTTAAACAATTTACATTTGACCTCTGATCTTTAGGCAAGCTCCAGACATGCTTTTAACTTTACTCTTTGTATTACCTCTTCTTTCTTCTTCTCTTATTTTCTTTCCTTTTATCTTTTTCCTTTAATCTTTTATCTTTATTAAGTTACTCTCACCTCTCATCACTCACCTCTTCTTTCGCTCTATCTCTCTGTCGCCCCTTCGCTCCCTCGCTCTGTCTCCTTCTCCTTTTGCATTCCTTCAAATTATGACGCATCAACTACATGGTTTTGGCGGCGATTTTGCAGGTGGTAAGGATCTGCGGGCAAGACAGCAAAATCTATGGCAAAACAGAAAAAAAGAAGCTGTCCCTATTTTTCAGGTTTGGATCATAGAACCTGGCCCCGTAATCATCCCACGAGAGTCTCAAATCCTCTTGTGACTCTTTGGAATTGAGCAAATAAAGGTTCTGGATCCCTATGCTCACATTCATATCTTTTATCCTCATTCCAAAGGGATAATAATTATTCTTCCTTATGATGTCAAGATATAATCTATTACTATCATCATAAAGATAATAAATTGTATCGTTCCC
>DAOWNN010000122.1 GCA_030642585.1 Bacteroidota bacterium
AAAATGATTCTATTCTTGTATCTGCTGAACGATCAGGAACTTTGGATCAGAGAATATATTTGTTCTCCCTAAGTGAAATTCTGGAATACAAATAAAAATTTGCAACCACATCCCAAAATGAATGAACTAGTCTGACCACTTATGCTTATGTCTAATAGACAGGCTTATCTTTTTACCCGATGAATTAGCAATTAGTGAACTGACGAGAGTCTTCCCATGAAAAACATTTACTACTTTCTATAGTCCAAAGGTGGTTCTCTGTCTCCCAAGATGGGTTTATATACATAATCAGTCCCCCGGCGTTCCAGAAACTCTTTTTTTGCCAGTTCAATGTAATCGGTGTTCATGTAAAGGTCAATGGCACTGAAAGTGAGTGCTTTTGCTGCATTCATCATGGCTTTCATGGCAATGCTGGTTCCACCACATGAAACAGCCTGCCAGGAGTGTGCAGGAGTACCCGGAATCCAGGCTGCTGTTGCCAGTCCTGCCGTGGGAACGATCCAGCTAACATCACCAACATCTGAAGATGCAGGAATGTTAAACATAATGAACGGGGTGATAGTTTCGGCAGCCTTCATAGGCATTTTTGGATTCATCAGGCTGGCCCTTATTTTCTCAGCATATTCCTTTTCTTCTTCATTGTATATAACACCTCCTACTTCTTTGAGATTAGAATCCAGGATCTTCGATAAGGCAACATTTGGAAGTACTGTATGCACACCACCCATGATTTCATATTTCATTTCGGTTCCCGTTCCCATGGCTGCCCCCTCTGCAGCTTTTACAACCCGCTGAAATATATTCATCAATTCATTAGCATCGGAATATCGAACATAATAATATACTTCTGCTTTTGCGGGAACAACATTCGGTGCAATTCCTCCTCCTCCCGTAATAACATAATGAATTCTTGTTTCTTGCGGTACGTGTTCTCTCATCATATTTACCATATAGTTCATTGCTTCCACTCCATCCAGGGCAGATCTTCCCTTATCGGGAGCTCCTGCTGCATGAGATGCGATTCCTGAAAACCGGAATTTTGCAGAAACATTTGCATTTGTACTCCATGGATTTGCAGAATTCAGATCTGCCGGATGCCAGTGTAAGGCAATGTCCAGATCATTGAATAGCCCGGCCCTAACCATATACACTTTACCAGAACCTCCCTCCTCTGCCGGAGTTCCAAAAAACTTTATTGTTCCGGATGTTCCGGTTTCTTCAAGCCAATGCTTTACACTTATGGCAGCGGCCGCAGAGCCAACTCCAAAAATATGGTGTCCGCAACCATGTCCGGAGCCATTTTCCACAACAGGAACTTTCTCAGGGATTGCCTTTTGCGAAAGACCAGGCAAAGCATCAAATTCACCCATAATTCCTATCACCGGACTACCCTTTCCATAGCTTGCTATAAAAGCAGTTGGCAGGCCTGCTACTCCTTTTTCAATGCTAAAGCCCTCTTTTGCCAGCAAGTCCTGAAGCTTCTTTGAGCTCTCAAATTCCAGGTAGCCAAGTTCAGGATTATCCCATATTTCAAGAGCAATTTTCACATATTCTTCTTTATTGTCTTCCAGGAAAGTTCCTGCCTTAATTTTAGATTCCTGAGAATAAGCAATGCCTGAAAACAGGATTAGCAAAAAAGATAAAACTTGATATAGCTTCTTCATAATATAGATTATTTGGTTCGTGAATAAAGGTAAATTTTACTTTTGAATTTCTAGTTATATAATTCGCCTGTAAAATTATTAAATTTGCATTATAATTATAACTGATGAGAGAAAAATTTCAAAGTGATCTGTATGAAGGTGGGAAGAAATTGCCCCTGGTGGAAGCATTTTACACCATCCAGGGAGAGGGTCAGCATACCGGGAAAGCTGCATTTTTTATCCGGATAGGGGGTTGTGATGTTGGATGTAGCTGGTGCGACACGAAATTTTCATGGAACCCGGAGATTCACCCACTTGTTGATATTGAGGAGATTATTGATAGAATAATTGAATCCGGAGCAGATTCTGTGGTTGTTACCGGTGGAGAACCTCTCACATATAACATGGATATGCTTTGCAATCTTTTCCGGAACAATAGATTAAAAATATACCTGGAAACATCTGGTGCCTATCCACTTAGCGGAGATTGGGATTGGATTTGTCTTTCCCCAAAGCAAAATCTCCCACCTTATAAAAGTATCTTCCAAAAGGCAGATGAATTGAAAATGATAATTCAAACTAAATCTGATTTTGCCTGGGCTGAAAAAAATGCGGCTAGGGTAGGGAAGAACTGTAGACTGTTCCTACAACCCGAATGGAGCCAGTTTGAAAAAATTATTCCCATGGTTGTTGAGTATGTAAAGACAAATCCAAAATGGAATATTTCTTTGCAGGCTCATAAGTTCATGCATATTCCTTAATAGATATTATTCAAATATTTTAATTAAATTTAGGTGTTTAGGTTTAAATGAAATTCTTGTAAGGATGTCGGGTTTGTCTACCATAACATCAATAATTCTAATTTTCCTATGCCAGGGGATAGCATCTTCAATGATGTTAATGGAAGATGCTGATACAGCAAAAATTAACAATCAGACTAAAGATGCATATATCAGTGCACGGAGTAATCCTGATTTGTCTGTTCACCTCGCGCATGAGGCTCTGTCAAGCTCAAAAAATATTATGTATAAACAAGGTATGGCTGATGCCTCTCTGGCATTGGGAATGGCTTACCTGGCAAAGTATAATATTGGTGATAGTGCTTATTTCTATAACAATCAGGCCCTTAATCTATATAAGGAATTGGATAATATTCACGGTCAGGCCCGTGCATGTTACGCATTGGCTTATGTATACAGCTTTAAGGGCATGCTGGAGGAGTCTGAAAAGTATAGCACTCTCAGCCTCAATTTTTTTGAGCAGGCAGATGACAAGCGAGGTATGGTAAATACATATAATGTTCTCACATATCTTGCAAAGCAACAGAAAGATTTTGAAAAGGCCCGTGGATTAGTTCAGCAGGCCATTGAAACTGCTCGCTCAATAAATGATACTCTACCACTCGCTGATGCTATCAACAGCCTGGGCAATATATATAAGGATATGGCTCTATTCAATGTGGCTATTGATTCATATTTTGAAGCACTCAAGTTGTGGGAGATGAAAGGTGATTCCAACGGCCTTTCCATTGCTTATGGTTCTATAGGAAATATGTATTTTTATCAGAAAGACTATGATAAAGCCCTGGAATTTAATTTTAAGAAACTCCCCATATCTGAAACTGCTGGTGACCTGTGGGAAGTAAGCAAGACACTCAATAACATTTCCCAGATATATAGTGCAAAGGCTGAACATGATAGTGCACTCTTCTTTCTCCGTAAAAGCTTAAATTTAAACAGGAACATGAACTATCCTTCAGGGGTAGCCAATTCATGTTATAACATGGCCACAACAATGCTTTTAAAATCAGAGCCAGACTCTGCATTCTTCTATATCAATAAAGCTATTAAGCTAGCCGGGGAAATAAGCGATCCGGCCATTGTGAGTTATTATATCACTTTAGGCCATGTCTACAGGGCAAAAAGAGATTACCTTATGGCTCTTCAGAATGCGCTGATGGCTTACAATCTTGCAAAGGAGCAAAAATTACCTGAAGTGATAACTAAAGCTTCAGCCCTGTTAAGTGATATATATAGTTTGATGGGGCGTAATGATCTGGCTTACAGTTATCTTAAGGAATACCATTACTTTAATGACAGTATAAGTAATGATGAGTTCCATAAAAGAATAACACGAATGGATATCCAGTATGATTATGACAGGAAACAAAAGGCAGCTGAATATGTGCAGATGCAGGAGCGAATTGTAAATGAGAACAGGATAAAGCAACAAGGTCTTTACCTGAAGGGGCTGGTAATACTGATTTTTCTTTTGGCCATGTTTTCAGTTCTCTATATCCGCTACAGTCGGTTCCGGGCGAGATATGCCCGTATAGACCTTGAACAGAGACTGTTGAGAGCGCAAATGAATCCTCATTTCATTTTCAACTCACTCTGTGCGGTGCAGGATTTTATCCTTGCCGGGAAGCCAAATAAGGCCAATGTTTTCCTAACCAAGATAGCCAGATTGATGCGGAATATACTCGAAAATTCACGTGAGGAATATATCGCCCTTGATAAGGAGATAGAAACACTGAAACTTTATCTGGATGTGCAACAGTTAAGGTTTGAGACAAAATTTGAGTACAATTTCATAATTGATGAATCAATTGACCCTGAAAATTTCTCAATACCACCTATGCTGGCTCAACCATGCATAGAGAACTCTATCGAGCATGGCTTGCTGGCTCGCAAAAAGAAAGGACATCTGAATATCTCCTATACCCTTAAAAATGAGTTGCTCATGCTTGTGGTTACTGATGATGGCATAGGAAGAGAACAGGCCGGTCTTGCATCAGGCACCAGCATGAAAAAACAGTCAATATCTACCAGGTTGACCGAAAAGAGACTTGAGCATTTCAAAAAGGCATTGAAGGTAAAGAACATCAGCTATGAGATCATTGATCTATATGAAGATTCGGAAGCCAGGGGTACAAAGGTTGTTATGATGCTGCCCTACAAAAAGATATATGCATGAAACGCTTAACCGCATAACAGATTAGAAATGAACGTTACTATTGTAGATGATAATATTTCAGTAAGGAAGTCAATTATTGCGCTTCTCAGGGATAGTTTTCCGGAAATTAGCATTATTGCCTCCGTAGGTACTATAGGTAAAGCTTACGAAGTTATTACAAAACATCGCCCAGATCTCTTGTTCCTTGATGTGGAACTGCCAGATGGCACTGGCTTTGAACTTCTCAAAAAGATTACCCCGGTAAATTTTAAAGTGATATTCATTACAGGTCATCAGGAGTATGCACTTGGAGCAATAAAGGTCAGCGCACTCGATTTTATTTTGAAACCATTTGAGCCCGAAGAGTTACGCAGCGCTGTTGAAAAAGCCCGTGAAGCAATTAATTATGACGAGGAACAGCTTAAACTACAGGCACTTCATGAGAATCTACAAAGTGAGAAATCGCTAAAGCGTATAATTTTACATACATCTGATCATCTCCACCTTATTTCAGTAAGCGATATAATTCGTGCAGAGGCTGATAGCAACTACACCAGGTTCTGGCTTTCAGGTGGAAACCGGATAATAGTATCCCGCACCATTAAAGAGTATGACGGATTACTTTCAGGATCCGGTTTGATACGTGTCCACCAATCACATCTGGTTAATATAATTTATATTGAAAAGTTTGTTAAAAAAGACGGTGGCTACCTTCAGCTAAAAGATGGCACTTCAGTTCCAGTTTCTCATAACCTTAAGAAACAGGTGCTTGAGGCTATAAACGACTATATTTACGAATGATCCGGGGGCTGTAATTCTCACACAAAGTTCACTTCTTACAGGCTTACTTCAAGAAATCTTTTGATCCTGAAGGTGTATTCATGTATTTTGTGCAAATTATCAAATACTCTCTCCCTTCCGGCAAATTCTAATTCAAATACCCATTTTGCTAATTTACCCATTTTTTAGTTTTCTATAAATGTAACTTTATGGAAGTCTATAATGTAAACAATAAATTAATACTAAATCTTATGAAAAAAAATCTAATACTATTTTTAGCATTTAGCGTATTCGTCCTGATATCCCAGGAAAGTTTATTGGGTCAGGTTGTAGATCCTGTTAAGAAATCTGAAAAGGAAGGCGAAAATCGCGTAAACAAAAACATTGATAAGGGGATTAACAAAGCTTTTGATGATCTGGAGAAAGGAATAGGTGGTTTATTTAAGCGAAAGAAAAAACAAAAGCAATCCTCTCAACCAGAAGCTAAGCAATCTGAACAAGTTGCCGGACAATCAAAGGATGCCACGGTTGCAGCACAAACTAAACAGGGCAAAACTAAAGCTTCCCTCGTCTGGGCAAAGTATGATTTTGTGCCAGGTGATATGGTGATCTTTGAAGATGATCTCATAGGTGAGGAGAATGGTGAATTTCCTTCCCGCTGGGATCTGGTGCGGGGAACTGCAGAAATTGCAAAAGTGGATGGTGAAAATGTGATATTCCTGAGGGGAGGACAGCCAACTATTGTTCCATACCTTGAAAATTCAACCCAGGATTACCTTCCGGATGTTTTCACCATAGAATTTGATGTGTATTTTGGGTTTACCTATTTTAAGGTCTATTTATATGATAGAAAAAATCAAAAAGCTTCAGGTTCCAGTCAGTATACTATGAGTGTTTCATATAATGCAATGGACTGTGGAAGTGCTAAAAGTACCTATCCTTCTAAAGTAGAGCAAAAACGATGGGCACATATTTCCATTGCTTATACCAATGGAAAATTTAAGGCCTATCTTGATGACACCCGCCTGATTAATATCCCCAGGATGGAAATCAATCCAACCGGATTAACATTATATTCTTATCATGCCAATAATGAGTATCCCATTTATATAAAGAATGTACGTATTGCCAAAGGGGGAGTCAAATATTATGACCGTGTTTTGCAGGATGGGAAAATTGTGGCCAATGGAATTCGCTTTGATCTGGGTAAAGTCAGCCTGAAATCTGAATCCATGGGAGTAATTAATGAGATTTATGAGTTGATGGATGAGAACCCAGATCTTAATTTTAGTGTGGAAGGCCATACCGATAACCAGGGAAACGATGACTTTAATCTTGAACTTTCTCAGGGCCGTGCGGAGACTGTGATGAATACCCTGGTT
>DAOWNN010000098.1 GCA_030642585.1 Bacteroidota bacterium
AAAATGATTCTATTCTTGTATCTGCTGAACGATCAGGAACTTTGGATCAGAGAATATATTTGTTCTCCCTAAGTGAAATTCTGGAATACAAATAAAAATTTGCAACCACATCCCAAAATGAATGAACTAGTCTGACCACTTCTGTTTTCCGAACTTTTTCAACAATAAAAAAATAAAGCACACATTATCTGAATGATAGCACTTTGAAATTTGTCATTTTGGGTGTCTTCTCTGATTTCATGTATGATTATTGTCAATGCGCAATAGTAGATTACTTATGTAGTTATTGATGCTTTATATTTTTATTAGACTACCCACTATTGCGGTCCGAAGAACCCCCTCCGCCTCGTTTCACTCGGCACCTCCCCCAGGGGAGGATATTAGCTTTATAAAACATTATTATCGGACCGTTCACCCTGTGAAATAAAGACTATGTCTTTGCTACGAAGTAGCATTTCACAGGGCAGGCTTTTCTTCTCCAGGCTGAAACAGGGATGTAAGAATCCGAATGCGGATTAATCCGGAAAGCATGGCAATAATGATGGAAACAAGCATAACTGCAAAGATTCTCAATAACCATGAGAAATCGAATTGGGTTGAACCCCATGTAAGAACAATAGTAAATAATGTAAACAGAATAAGTTTAAACAATACTTTTTGATAGTTCCCAAATTTAAATAGCTTAAAAACCAGGATTGATTGTATACCTACCACTAATATCTGGGTAATCATACTTGCCACAGCTGAACCAAGTGCCTGAAATTTTGGAATCAGAAAAATATTGAGGACTACATTTAGAACCAGGCCTGAAACTGCTGTAATGTTTAGAGCAGACAGGTGTCCCCCGGCAGTCAGCAAGGTACCTGAAATATAAGTAACAGAAACAAAAATATGAGCAATCATTAAAACCGCTAAAATTTTCGATGACTCATTTGTGTGCTCATTATATAGGGTCTCCATAAATTCAAGCCTGTAAAAAACAAGGCTTACTGAAATAATTAAAACCGGAATTATCAAGAGCATAAATGAGAAAACACTCAGTTCCTCCACGGGCTCTCCTTTTTTAATCATTCTTGAAAACATTGGCAGTAAAAGGCTTGCAAAAAGAAAGGCAAACATGGTAAAAGCATCAAGTATTCTAAATGCCTGGGCATAGATCCCTGCCTGAACCGCACCATCAGAAAGCATTCGCTCAAGCATTACCGAATCAACCCTATAGTATATTGACATAAGAATTGTAAGAAGAGCAAAGGGATAGCTCTTTCTTAAGATCCTTTTCATGAAGCTTATACTCAGCCTGGGTTTAATAAACCTGGCTTTTCCAAGGACAATTACAAATGCTACAATAACAGCAAAAAGATAAGCCAGGGTCTGTGCGTAAATAAACCATTCTATCCTAAATTCTCCTCCCCCAATGCCTGTCCATAGTAAAATGGCACACAGAATGATCAGAACAACCCGATCCAGCACCGATAAAAAACTATCGGTTTTGAACATTTGCAAACCACTTATATTAGACCTCAAATACATAATAAAGGAGGCTAGAAACTGGTTGAAAAGAAGTGGCAGCAAAAGGCGCATCTCCACTTTCTCATAGCCAATGATCATAGCAACCAGGAAAGACACAATTCCGAAAATTACAGCCAGAAAAATTTTAAGGCCGACAATATTAGAGAAATATCCGGGAAGTACTTTGGGGTGCCTGGATATTTCACGATTGTTGAAGTTGGTAATCCCAAAATCAAGAAGAATGTTAAGCAGCAAAGAAAAATTGAAAAGAGAAAAATATAAGCCATACTCCCCGGCACCTACAACATTTTGCACTGTCCGGTCTATCCCAAAAATCCAGAAAGGTTTAATCAGGATATTAAGTGAGAGCAGTAAGATCAGATTTGTTACAAATTTTTTCTTCAAACTTTTACTTGAGTACTGTTTTTCAAATTACAAATGATCTATTTAAAATTAACGTTTGATTTTTAAAAAAATTTCCTCAATCGCAATGTTTTAGAATTAAATCAGCTCTGAAATTAATTTGTACCTTCGTTAAATTCTTCATATTGTTTGATTCTCTATGAAAATAGCTGTAAATACCCGACTTTTAATAAAAGAGAAACTGGGGGGAATGGGTTGGTTTACATACCAGACTCTTATACGAATCACCAGAGATCATCCGGAACACCATTTTTATTTTATTTTTGACAGAAAATGGAATGAAGAATATGTTTTTTCTGACAATGTCACTCCCATAAAACTTGGCCCCCAGGCAAGACATCCGGTTTTGTGGTACATCTGGTTCATGTTCAGTATACCCCGATTTCTGAAGAAATACAAACCAGACCTTTTTCTTTCTCCCGATGGATTTATTCCATTAAAAACCAGCATTCCATCTCTTGCAGTTATTCATGATATTAATTTTTATCATCTCCCTCAGGATTATCCTTTTTTTGTAAGGCATTTTTACCTGAAATATTTCCCTTTATTTGCTGCCAGATCAAAAAGGATTGCCACAGTTTCAGAATTCTCAAAATCTGATATTGTAAGATCATACAATATTAGGCCTGACAAAATTGATGTAGTTTATAATGGTTCAGACCCGGTATTTGTCTCCCTGCCAACAGATAAGCAAAAGCAGATTAAAGAGAAATATAGTGAAGGAGAAGACTTTTTTGTATTTATTGGTTCGCTTGTATCAAGAAAAAACTTAAGCAGAATGATAGAAGCCTTTGATATTTTCAAAGCAAAAACCAGATTACCTCATAAACTTGTCATTATTGGAGATCCTATATTTCGTCATTGTAATGCACTTGAGGCTCATGCAAAAATGATTTTCCGTGAAGATGTAATCTTTGTCGGTAGAATTCCAAGAGAAGAAATCAGGAAAGTACTGGCTTCCTCCCGTGCTTTACTTTTTGTTTCTTGCTTCGAGGGGTTTGGAATTCCTATATTGGAAGCATTCCGTTGTGAAGTTCCTGTAATAACAGGAGATAAAACCTCTCTTCCCGAAATTGGTGGAGATGCTGCTTTTTATGCTGATCCTTATTCGGTAGATGATATAGCAAAAGCAATGACGGAAATTGATAAAAATGAATCACTAAGAGAAAAACTGATAAATAAAGGCAAGCTTAGGAAAGAGCTTTTCACCTGGGAAAAAACTGCCCTTAAGCTTTGGGATTGTATTGAAAAGACTGTCCCTGATAAAATATAATAAGCCTCTACCTTCTAAAAAAGCAGATCAATTTCTACTCATGCATGCAAAATCCGTCCACATCAATGCCATTGAAAAGTTTCTATAAAAAGGGAATTATAGAAGCTGGTTGCGATGAAGCAGGAAGGGGATGCCTTGCGGGGCCTGTTTTTGCATCTGCCGTGATTCTCCCTCAAAATTTCTATTCCCCCCTGTTAAATGATTCTAAAACACTCAAAGAATCTCTACGATATTCCCTGAGGGAAGAGATAAAAAATTCAGCATTGGCATGGAGTGTAGCTATGGTAGAAAATGAAGAAATTGATGAAATCAATATTTTAAATGCCTCAATCAAGGCGATGCAGCTTGCTATAAAAAAACTAAAAATAAAACCCGATTTTTTACTCATTGATGGAAACAGATTTAAACCCTATAAAAATATTCCTCATGCTTGCATTATTAAAGGAGATGCAAAGTTTTTCTCTGTTGCAGCTGCAAGTATTCTCGCTAAAACATACAGGGATGATTTCATGAAGCAAGCACATCTTAAGAATCCTGTTTATAACTGGGAGAAAAATAAAGGCTATCCAACCAGGGAGCACCGTAGAGCCATACTTGAAAATGGGATAACAGATCTTCACAGGAGATCCTTCAGGCTAATCGATCCCCAGTTAAATATTGATTTTATATAGCTGTTATAAGTTGACAGCCTGAAAGTTACCAAAGGAAGTAATTGACAATTGCATGACACGAGCACAGCGAGCTGTTAAGTTCTTAAACATATAAAATACGAATGTCTGTATTGCTAAAAAAACTATATTTGCCCCTTATTCAACAGATATACGATTACTAATTTAACTATAAACTGATGAAAAAATTTACTTCAATATTAATTGGTTTTATCCTTGTATTCAGTCTTTCAACTAAAGCTGATGAAGGAATGTGGCTTCTGGATATGCTTGAGACGCTGAATATGGGAAAAATGACTGAGATGGGATTGGAGCTCACTGCTGAAGAAATTTACAGCATCAACAACTCAAGCATGAAAGATGCAATTGTGATTTTTGGTGGTGGTTGTACCGGAGAAATTGTATCTGACCAGGGATTGCTTTTAACCAACCACCATTGTGGATATGGCCGAATTCAGGCACACAGTTCCACTGAGCACAACTACCTGAAGGATGGATTCTGGGCTATGTCAAAAGAAGAAGAGCTTTCAAATCCCGGACTGGGTGTTACTTTCCTGATAAGACTGGAAGATGTATCTGCCAGAATTAATGATAGTCTGAATTTAGAAATGAGTGAAGAAGAAAGAGATGCGATAATTGAAAGTATATCTGAAAAAATAGAAACTGAGGCTACAGAAGATAATCATTATACAGCAAGAGTTAGAAGCTATTTTGGAGGGAATAACTTCTACTTGCTGGTTTATGAAACTTACAATGATGTTCGCCTGGTGGGTGCTCCTCCTTCTTCCATTGGGAAATTCGGACATGACACCGACAACTGGGAATGGCCAAGGCACACCGGTGATTATAGCGTATTCCGGGTGTATATGTCCCCCGATGGGAAACCGGCCGAATATTCTGAAGAAAATATTCCTCTAAAACCCAGGCACTTCCTTCCTGTTTCAATAAAAGGAGTAGAAAAAGGTGATTATGCAATGATTCTGGGCTATCCGGGAGGAACACAAAGATACATGACCTCTTTCGGGATTGATAAAGAATTAAAAATTACCCACCCAAACCGTATCAAGATCAGAGGTGCCCGCCAGGAGATACTCTGGGCAGATATGCTTGCCGATGAGAAGGTTATGATTCAATATGCTTCTAAATATTCAGGTTCCAGCAATTACTGGAAATTTTCAATCGGACAAAAACAGGGTCTTGAAAGACTAAATATCAAGGGTAAGAAACAAGAAATTGAAAAAAAGTTTACAAGCTGGGTAAATGCCGATGATGCCCGTAAAGAAAAATACGGGGAAGCACTCATTTTAATAGAAGCTTCAATTAAAGATGCCAAAGCTTATGACGATGTAAATCAATACATAATTGAGTGCCTTTTTATGGGGAGTGAAGCAATTGGCTTTGCAATCAGGACACAACAGTTTCATGCCCAACTTGAATCTGAAGACCAGGAAGGAATTGAAAAAGCCGTGGAGGC
Organism: Bacteroidota bacterium; assembly: GCA_030642585.1. GTDB lineage: Bacteria > Bacteroidota > Bacteroidia > Bacteroidales > VadinHA17 > JAYEGO01. The sequence continues at coordinate 5,348 of DAOWNN010000098.1, forward strand.
TCAAAAAACAGGAGCCGAAAAGTTTTATAAGAACTATAATGCTCCAACCGACCTGAAAGTAAATAAAGTCATGCTTAAAATGTTTGCTGAAGATGTACCTGCTAAGTTTCAACCTGATTTTTTTAACACAATCTCCTCTAAATATAAAGGAGATTTCAACAAATATATTGATAAGATGTTTGCTAAATCGGTATTTACTGACGAAGCACGTTTTAATGCTTTTTTGGAAAATCCAAGCCTGAAAGTTCTGGATAAAGACCTCGTCTACCAGGCTGCAGTTAGCAGCTATAATAAATATATTGAACTGATGGGTAAATCGGCTGAAGATTCAGATAATCTGTATAAAGGGCGTCGTTTGTATATTGCAGGATTAAGAGAAATGGACCCTGAAATGGTTCTATACCCTGATGCAAATTTTAGCATGAGACTCAGCTATGGAAGCGTAGATGGATACCAGCCAAAAGATGCAGTTTATTACAACTACTTTACAACACTTGAAGGAGTAATGGAAAAAGAAGACCCCGATAATTATGAGTTTATTGTAGATGAAAAACTAAAAGATGCCTATAAAACTAAAGATTACGGAGTCTATGGGAAAGATGGGGAAATGCATGTATGCTTCCTCACCAACAACGATATTACAGGTGGAAACTCCGGTAGTCCTGTGATCAATGCTAAAGGAGAACTAATTGGCCTTGCTTTTGATGGTAACTGGGAAGCAATGAGTGGGGATATTACCTTTGAACCGGAACTTCAACGTACCATCTCTGTAGATATTCGTTATGTGCTTTTTGTTATGGATAAGCTTTATGGTGCAGGACACCTGGTAGAGGAAATGGATATTCGAACCCGGTAGGGATGGAAGAATAGAATATTGTCCCGAAAATCTTTCGGCAAAGCCGATTTAGATTTTCGAGGATCCTCGAAAAATTACAAAAATTTTAGATTTTTTATTTTTCGGGAGAATGTTGGAAGAATGGAATAGAATAAAAACCCAAATTCCTTGCCCTGAACCTTGACTGACTGGCAGGCAAGATAGAGCAGTAAACAATGAAGTTTGAGAAGTTGTCAATGAACACAGGATAATGAACACTCTTTCCTTTGCCTTAGCCTTCTTTGTCCATCATAGCCTTGGCGTAGGTGGAAGCCTTAGCCTTTTTTTAATAACTTTGCCCAAAATTCTATGTTATGGGTATTAATTTCATTGAGGTACTCGCCTCATTTATGGTGTTGTTTGCGGTGATTGATATCCTGGGGTCTATTCCTATTATCATTGATATAAAATCCAAAACCGGGAAAATAGAACCCTTAAAGGTAGCTTTGGTGGCTTTTTTAATTATGCTTGCCTTTTTGCTTGTCGGAGAGCCACTCCTGGGTATTTTTGGAGTGGATATTTCTTCCTTTGCCATAGCCGGATCATTTATCTTGCTTTTGTTGGCACTGGAAATGATACTGGGAATTCAATTGTTTAAAAATGATGGCCCTGGAAGTGGGTCTATTGTACCCATTGCTTTTCCTCTTATTGCAGGTGCAGGATCCATCACAACCCTTCTTTCACTCAAGGCCGAATATCACATAATCAATATTGCCATTGCCCTGGTGGCAAACATTATTCTGGTATATGTTGTGTTGAAGTCAACCAGGTTCTTTGAAAAATTATTAGGACCTACCGGCCTTCATATTTTCAGAAAAGCATTTGGTATTATTCTACTGGCAATTGCCATCAAGCTTTTTATTTCAAACACAGGCATAGAACTGGGAAATGTCAGGTAAGATCAGCTTATATACCGATGGTGCAGCCCGTGGTAATCCGGGTCCCGGAGGATATGGTGTGGTTTTGCTTTCAGGCAAACTTCGCAAAGAACTTAGTCAGGGTTATAAGAAAACCACCAACAACCGTATGGAGTTACTTGCAGTAATTGTGGGACTGGAAGCCTTGAAAATTGAAAACAGCGTTGTAAATGTTTACACCGATTCAAAATATGTAGCAGATGCAGTTGAAAAGGGATGGGTTTTTGGCTGGGAAAAGAAAGGTTTTAAAAAGAAAAAAAACCCAGATCTCTGGCGTAGGTTTCTCAAAATATTCAGGAAACACCAGGTAAAATTTACCTGGATTAAGGGACATGCTAATATTCCTGAAAACGAGCGCTGTGACAGACTTGCTGTAGAGGCTTCATTTGGGAATAATTTACCAGATGATACAGGGTATAATCCTGAAGATACAGGGCTCTTCTAATCAAGGATCTATTTTATTGTAACGTGAGCTCGATGTAAGAATAACCATAGCTTTTAATAACATCCAGACAATCAATAAGCCCTGGCTTCCTGCCTGCAGGCATGGTAGCCTGGGGAAGTTTAATTGTACTAAAAAGAGAAATTTAAATAATTTTGTAAATTATTATCAAATTACAAAATTATTTAAATTTCATATGCTATTATATTTGTTTAGCCCCGCCCTAAAGGACGGG
>DAOWNN010000181.1 GCA_030642585.1 Bacteroidota bacterium
AGGGTTTCAAAAGTCATGTTGTCAATGTTCTTCCGGTCGTATAAAACCCTGATCGGATTTGCTGATGACTGGATAATACCGAAAATGCCTGCTTCCCGCATTTGTCTGTAAAACAAGGCAGGTTCTTCCTTATAGGGTAATAATTCTTTCTGTTCACCACCCCTGTTCTTCCTGTTTTCTGACCTGATTTCCCTGTTTTTCTTTGCTATCTCCTCATTTTCCACAATGATACTATCCCTTCGAAGATCAGCCTCTTCTGATATGTCTATTGGCCAGCCTCTATTATTTCCACCTATCAACACCCAGGCACCATTTAAACGACCTTTCATCCTGTCAAACTCAGATTGGGTTTTTGGTTCCAGTAAAACATGTCCCTTTTGAACACCTTTTGTTCCTGCTGTATAGGAGGGTGTGGCAAAATGAAGAATCATCCCATTGTCACTGAGCATTCTTCCAAACCATGGGCCCCTGTTAAAACCAACTGGAACCTCCCCTGCCTCATCCATTTCCACTTCCATGCCCCACTCCTTAAATTTTGCCGCACACCATTCTGCGGCATTCTCATAGGCATCTGAACCAACCAGGCGTCCACCAAACCGGTTGCAAAGAACATCCAGGTGGTCCATTGTCTGGTTATCTGTTGTACCTATTTCTATTATCTTATTCACCACCTTATCCTGGGACAATCCTGGTGTAAATTGTATTGTTAGAAATATTGCCACACTGAAAAAAACAAATCGTATCATTTTTATTAATTTTAGGTGAATAAATCACTGACAGAAAACAACAATCAAAACTTTGTACCTGTAAACTTAAGTAAATCCTGCCATGCGAGTTTATATCCGGATATGTTCTATAACTATTCATGTTATTTTTTTACCTTAAGTTTAAACAAACGTATTATATACTAAAAGGCCCGAATGGACATAACCACCGTCATAATTGCATGCAAAAATGGAGATCGTAATGCCTTTCGGGATTTGATGAATGGCTATTCTGACTTTGCTTTCAGGGTTGCTTTCAGAATACTGAATGAGGAAAAAGAGGCTCAGGATGTTGTGCAGGAAAGTTTTATTAGAGTATGGGAAAAAATAGAAAGTTTCAAAATTGAAAAAAACTTCAGTAATTGGTTGTACCGGATAATAGTAAATAAATGTTATGACGCACTCAGAAAAAATAAAATTATTTTGCTCCATCTTGATGCTCAACAATGGGAGTACAATAAACTTGAGAGTGATGAGAACCCTGAGCAGGAACTGAATAATAAAGAACTGGGAATCATGATCCGGACTCTTACAAAGAATCTGAGCCATAAACAAAAAGTAGTTTTCATATTGAGCGAACTTGAAGACTTATCGCATGATGTAATTGCAGAAATTACAGACATGACTAAAACAAGTATTAAAAGCAACCTGAATCACGCCCGCAGGAACATAGGGGAAGTACTTAAAAAACATTTGTAAAAATGACTGGTAACAAAGAATATGATAAAGTTGTTGAATTGCTGAAAAAGAAGCAAACGATTCTTCATAATAAAGAGCAATTGCTTGAAAATGTGTTAAGCCAAACCACCACTAAAGATTCCGGGAATCACCCTGGTGTGTATGCATACCTTTTTGGCTGGACTTCTATTGGCTGGATCAGGAATTCCATGTCCACCGCTGCAGTATTTTTTTTGGGGGTGTTTATTATTCAACAGGTCATATTGAATAAACGGTTTAACCAGCTTGAACAACAAATTGTAAGATCAATAAACGGCTTAGAACAACTTGATTCTAAAATTGGCATTAAAGAAAAGCTGCTTATTAACCTGCTGACCAATGGATCAAATGACAGCATCACCATTTCTATAACAGATATGAACACTTTCCTGGAAGCATATATTGAGTTGCAAGAAAGCCAGGAAGAAACCAGCAGATCATCATTCATAAGATCTTACAAAAAGCGATTCCTGGAAAAAAGGATGGAAGGAGAATATAGAAATGAGAGCTTTAAACAAAATTTATAAAATTATGAAACCAAAATTTAAAACCCAGTTTATATTACTATCTCTAATATTCCTTTTTTCATGTGAAGATTATGAGACCAGGGTCATCAACACTATTCACCAGGACGGTTCGATTACAAGATTGGTAACTATGAAAAATGACAAACAGGAATTTGATCCTGAGAAATACCTTGTTCCCGTTGACAGTACCTGGAATATAGATATCACCATGGAGATTGAGAATGAGGATACTACATGGGTACTAACTGCAGAAAAGCTTTTTAATTCTGTTGATGAATTAAATTTCGCTTATGAAAATGATATAGGTTCCAATCAGGACTTACCAAGAAGTGCCAGTTTTTCAAAGCAATTCAGGTGGTTTAATACTCATTACAGGTTTTCTGAAAAAATTGACCAAACACTAGGTGTTGACTGCAAACTATCTGAATTCTATAAGGATGAGGAGCTATCCTTTGTATACCTTCCGAACCAGGTTCAGGAGGAATTAAAGAACGGACCCGATAGCTTAAAATACATGGAATTAAGCGATAGCCTTGAAACAATATATGAATACTGGCTATTCACAGGTCTTGCACGCGAATGGGTTGAAATATTCTATGACAATTTCGAAACGCATCCGGAACTCACTATTTCCAGGGAAGATATGAGAACTAAGATACCCCTCTTTACGGAACAACTAATTATGGATGAACTGGATGAAGAAGAAACCTTTAGAAAGATTTTGGGAGAAGACTTTTATAATAGCTTTGAAACTGAAATTGACAGTTCCTTTAATATTCTTAATGATCCGATAGAGACATATTGGAATATGGAAGAATATGACATAGAAATCAAAATGCCAGGAAACATTCTTGCCTCCAGCGGTTATGTTTCAACAGGAGACTCTATTCAGGAAAAAGGTATTTTATGGACTGTTACCGGAGATTATTTTCTGGGGCAGCCATATGAAATGTGGGCCGAATCGCAAACTACCAATTATTGGGCCTGGGGTGTAACCGGGATCTTCATCATTTTTGTTGCCGCGGGATTATTGTATCAGCGCCGAAAACAATAAAACGCATAAAACAACATGCCAATTTACACATTTTGAAAATGCCTGGGGCTGAAGCCCGGTGACATTAAGAATTCACTAACCCCAGGCTTAAGCCTGGGGTTAGTCATACTTTGTGAAAATTGGGCTTTAGCCCAAATAAATATGCTTTTTTGAGAAATTCCAATCTCCATGAAGAAGAAGCTCCCTAAAATTAGAACAAAACCTTACTATGTTCTCAAATTTGCTCCAACTCGTCTGACCACTTGAAGTGGCCTGACAAGTATCATCAGAACTACGTAGTATACTACGTAGTAAGCCGAACTTTCAAGTTCAGGTATACTTGTGCTAAAAACCTGACAAACAGCTATTTCTGAGGAAAAAGAATTTTATTATTGGGGAGCCTGGTTTTGTAACTTACCTCAAACTTACCTCTTGAAATAGCCTGTAATTTCCCACGCATTAATCTCTTTTTAATGGGAGAAACCTTGTCAGTAAACAATATTCCATCCAGGTGATCATATTCATGTTGAATAATTCGGGAAGCCACTCCTTTATATACTTCATCATGAAATTCAAAATTTTTATCGTAATACTGTATGCGAATTTCAGGTTCACGAATAACTTCCTCGCGAATATTGGGAATACTCAGGCAACCTTCATTGAAATTTGATTTTTCCCCGGTTCTTTCCACTATCTGCGGATTGATGAAGACTTTCCTGAAATCTTTCAACTCAGGCTCATCCTCCTCCAGGGGAGAGGCATCCACTACAAACAACCTTATATCCTTTCCAACCTGGGGAGAAGCCAGACCTATTCCATCTGAATCATTCATGGTTTCAAACATATCCTCAACAAACTCCTCCAGATTCTCAAAATTCTTATCAATATCCCTGGCTACTTTTCGTAGCACAGAGTGTCCATATACCACAATTGGATAAATCATTTTTAAATTTACTTTTTCTCAATAAACTCTAAATAAGACTGAAGGATGATTACCGCACTGACCTTGTCAACAATAGCTTTATTTCTTCTTGCCTTTTTCTTTACTCCTCCCTCTATCATGGCTGCCATTGCCATCTTTGAGGTAAAGCGTTCATCAAATGTTTCAATAGTCATATCCGGAAACCTGGATTTTAGTTTTTTCAAAAACGGATCAATATACTGAACAGCTTCCGAGACTTTGTTATTCATTTGCCTGGGATAACCAACAACAATAATTGACACATTTTCCCTTCCAAGATATTCCTCCAGAAACTGCCATATTTCAGTATTTGAAATCGTATCCAAACCATTTGCTATGATCTGGCCTGGATCGCTAACTGCCAACCCTATTCTTTTCCGCCCAAAATCTATGGCTAAAATCCTGCTCAAGTCCTGCTATTAATATTTATAGCTGCAAATTTAAGCTGAAAATTCCAGAATAAAAAAGATCTCAGAAAGAGGTCAATAAAAACTAATAAAATGGCCAGATATCGTCAAATTCTCAACTATTTAATGACAGATATTTTCTATAAACTATTTATTCCCGGAATAATCCATATTAGCAAGTCTCTGATAAAATCTATGTCTCCACTTTGAATTCTCCTCGGCCTCACCAAATAGTTTACCTGCCTCTGCCGGGAAGGACTTCTTGAGAGAAGTAAATCTGACTTCAGAATTAAGAAATTCCTGGAACTTGCTCCAATCCGGTTCTTTTGAATCATAAATAAAAGGATTTTTCCCCTCTTTTTCGAGCTCCGGATTATAGCGATACAAATGCCAGAAACCACTTTCCACCGCAAATTTTTCCTGTGCCTGAGTTTGAGACATCCCTTTCCTCAAGCCATGTGCAATACAGGGTGAATAAGCAATTATCAGGGATGGACCAGGATAAGCTTCTGCCTCTTTCATAACTTTAAAAAATTGAGAGTGGCTTGCTCCCATGGCAACCTGTGCCACATATACATAACCATAGGTTATAGCCATTGCCCCAAGATCTTTCTTTCTTATCTTCTTTCCGGATGCAGCAAATTTAGCTACTGCTCCTGTTGGAGTAGATTTCGAGGACTGACCACCGGTATTGGAATATACTTCAGTATCCAAAACCAGTATATTTACATCTTCGCCTGAAGCAATAACATGATCGAGTCCGCCGTATCCAATATCATAGGCCCAGCCATCACCACCAAAAACCCATACCGATTTCTTAATAAAATACTGTTTCAGTGCAAGCAGTTCTTTAGCAGCTGGATCTTTTTCATTCTCCAGAAGCTTAAGAAGTTTTTTAGATGCAATTACAGATTGCTCTGCATTGTCTTTTCCTTCCATCCATTCCTTGCTTGCTTCGGTTGTTGCAGGGGATAATTTTGACATAGAAGACTCAAGCAAGAGTGAAATTCTCTCTCGCATTTTATTAATTCCCATTGCAATACCGAATCCATATTCCGCATTATCCTC
>DAOWNN010000274.1 GCA_030642585.1 Bacteroidota bacterium
ATTAGAAAAACTTGAGGAATGGCAGGATTTAAAGTTTGGCCTTTTAATGCATTGGGGTGCATATTCTCAATGGGGAATTGTAGAATCATGGTCTATATGCCCTGAAGACTACGGTTGGTGTCAACGGAAAAAGGAAGGCACTCCCGATACATATTTTGAATATGTAAAAGAGTATGAAAATTTGAAAACCACTTTCAATCCTGTAAAGTTTAACCCGGAGAAATGGGCAAAAGCTGCAAAAAATGCAGGCATGAAATATTTAATATTTACAAGCAAACATCATGATGGCTTTTGTATGTTCGATTCAAAATTTACCGATTATAAAATTACAGATAAGGAGACCCCTTTCAGTACGAATAAAAAAGCGAATATTACCAAAGAAATTTTTAACGCTTTTAGAAATGAAGGTTTATGGACAGGGGCTTACTTCTCAAAACCTGACTGGCATTCTAATGATTATTGGTGGTCTTATTTCCCTCCAAAAGACAGGAACGTTAATTACGATCCTGCGATGTACCCGGATAAATGGCAGAATTTTGTTGATTTCACCCACAATCAGATATTAGAGCTATTAACAGATTATGGCAAAGTAGATATTCTATGGCTTGATGGCGGATGGGTAGCCAGGCAATCAAAGGATGAAGTACAAAAGTATTATACTAATAGGATGGGTGAAATTAATACTGGCTTCATGAAAAGTTCCATTGTAAATCAGGATATTAAAATGGATGAATTGGTTGAAAAAGCCAGGAAAAAACAACCCGGACTAATAGTGGTTGATAGAGCTGTGGAAGGGAAAAATCAAAATTATCTCACTCCGGAAAATCGGGTTCCTGAAAAGGAATTGCCTTTTCCATGGGAATCATGTATTATTGCCGGCGGTGGATGGTCTTATACGCCCAATGCAAAATATATGAGCGGTCATGATGCTATTCAAATGTTAGTAGATATTGTTTGTAAGGGTGGAAATCTCTTATTAAATATTGCTCCGGGGCCAGATGGTACCTGGCATAAAGATGCATATAGCTTATTAGATGATATCGGTGACTGGATGAAAATTAACGACGAAGCAATTTATGAAACAAGAGCTATTGCACCCTACAAGGAGTCAAATATTTGTTATACCAATAAGAAAAAATCAAATACAGTTTATGCTATATATATGCCAGATAAAGAAGAAACTAAAATTCCACAATATATTCATATTGATTCCTTTGTTCCGGAAGAAAATTCTTTAGTGACATTATTGGGCAGTGATGTTCCATTAAGCTGGAAGAAGAATGGTAAAGGAATAATTATTGAAATTCCTGAAAAAACACAAAATAAACCTCCCTGCCAATATGCATGGAGTATTAAAATTGAGGAAATTAAAAAGTATTAATGAAGATGAAAAAAATACTGTTTTTACTATTGTTAGTTCCAATCTATTCCCAGGCACAAAGCATAAGTAAGCCTGATTCTATTTCCTTTCATAAAAAAATGCAATGGTTTAAAGATGCAAAACTGGGTATTTTTATTCATTGGGGTATTTATGCAGTAAATGGAATAAGTGAGTCCTGGTCTTTTTATAACGGACATATCTCGCATGAAGATTATATTGAACAAGCCGAAGGCTTCAAAGCTGAAAACTACGATCCTGATTATTGGGCTAAACTTATTAAAGAAAGTGGTGCAAAATATTCAGTAATTACTTCAAAGCATCATGATGGTTTTGCTCTGTGGAACACCAGGCAGGGAGATTTTAATGCGGCAAAAGCATCTGCAGCAAAGAGAGATGTTTTAACACCTTTTATTAATGCCCTGAGAAATAATAATTTGAAAGTTGGCTTGTATTATTCACTACCTGATTGGTCTTATGCAGATTACACTCATCATACCAGGAATGTTGAAAGGTATAAAATTGAAAATGAACCAAAGCGCTGGAATAACTTCCTGAATTATTCCCAGGGACAGTTAAAGGAATTACGAAATAGTTATAATCCTGACCTGTGGTGGTTTGACGGAGACTGGGAACACAATGCTAAAGAATGGGAAATTACAAAAATCAAATCTTTATTATTAGAAAACAACCCTAATGTAATTTTCAACTCAAGGCTTCAAGGCCATGGAGATTATGAAACTCCTGAGATAGGATTACCTGTATTAAGACCAAAAGCTGAATACTGGGAATTATGTATGACCATGAATGACTCCTGGGGTTATCAGCATAACGACAAAAACTATAAAACACCTCAACAGGTGATTGATATATTTGTAGATTGTATTAGCAAAGGGGGTAATCTTCTTTTAGATATTGGACCAAAAGCAGATGGAACTATTCCAGTGGAACAGGAAAATATTCTAAAAGAACTGGGTAAATGGACATCCAGGCATAAAAATGCAATTTATGGAACCAGGAAAGGAATTCCTTATGATCATTTTTACGGACCTACTGCATTATCAAAAGACAGCACTATATTATATCTTTATGTTCGGGATAAACCCGCAGACGGACAGATCATTTTAAAAGGAATTTCTAATAAGATCAATCGTATTTTTGTTGTGGGCAATGGAACTTTACTGGAACATCAGGTATTTTGTCATGTTTACTGGAATAAATATCCTGGTGTAATTTATATCAATATTCCTGAAAGTGTAATGGATGAATATTATACAGTATTGGCTATTATGCTGGATGGAAAAATTGATTTATACAGAGAATACACCGGTGCTCTTGAAAGCAATTAATAATAAGCGACAGTTTTATAGAATATGACTAAAAGAAATAATAGACAAAAACACTCTAAAACATTACAACTGTTTAGAAAGATTCATAGAACAACAAGTATATTTTTGTTTGCATTCTTCTTTTTTGTTTCAGTGTCAGGACTTTTCTTAGGATGGAAAAAACATAGTGGAGGGCTCATTTTACCAAAAACACATATTGGAACTTCAACTGACTTGAAAAACTGGCTTCCACTTGACAGTTTACATAATATTGCAAATCAGATTCTCCATGATTCAGTGTCTGCTGACATATCATCGGAACTGGATAGAATTGATATTAGAAAAAATAAAGGAGTGGTAAAATTTGTTTATGAAAACCACTATTGGGGAATTCAACTTGACGGTGCAACTGGTAATCTTTTGCAGATTGCTGTAAGACGTTCTGATTTTATAGAGAATATTCACGATGGCTCAATATTCGACAAATACCTTGGAACAAGTAGTGGCCAGATTTCTTTAGTCTATACAACAATATTGGGTTTGGCATTGCTTACATTTACTGTGACAGGTTTTTGGTTATGGTATGGACCTAAGAGAATAAAACGAAAATAATATCACAGCTTTGCACATTCAATTGGAAAACAATGATGTCTACCAGTTCCAACCAATACCTTCAGGCTTAAAAACAGGAACATCATACATTATAACAGGTAATAATAAGACTTACGATTTATACTTCACAGACCTGCCCTTAATACACATTCAAACGGAGTTTTACATTGGTAATGAAGCCAAAGTGCCTGCAGAACATTTTTTATCTGAATACCTGGCTAAATGAGAGATTAACATTTTTGGATGACTATTTCCCTCCGATTATTAATTCAATAGATGCCGGAAACACCAATTCAGAAAATCTGTACCATTAAAACGAGTAAAAAATTGATATTCTATAATAGTCCCATTTGCTCCGCCATCCTGTCTTTGTAAATATCTTATGCCTGCTATGTTGTAAACATCCCCCATATCAATTATCAACTCATGGGGATAATCAG
>DAOWNN010000249.1 GCA_030642585.1 Bacteroidota bacterium
CAGCCTTTATAGTATACCATTACCAGATCATTCGATTTTGGTTTGGGGCCATTTCCTTCGTTTATTACACGATATTGTAAGCCGCTGGGAAGTGTTACCACTCCTTCCCTTTTACTATTCTCCAGCAGGAATTCTTCCCCATCCGATTTGACATCGCCGTATTTTAAGAGATATTTCTTGATTTTCTCTCTGGAAGCAAAAGCCCTAATAAATTCCTTGTAATCCTCAACCTCTATTAGAAGCTCATTTTTCTCATAATAATCACTAAGTCCTTTTGCTACCAACCATGTATTTGTAGTGTCAAAACCATCTCTTGGAAGATTCTCGCCTAGCACCACTCCAATTAAGTAGCTTACAGAGTCAAGCTCATTCTTTATTTCAAGATTTACATTCTCCTTATTGTTACAGGATATACTTATAAAAACAATAACTATTGATAAAACAAAAACTCTTATCATGATATATTAAATTGGTTTAACATTTACTTTAAGCTTTGCGAAATTAGAATAAATCTTTAAAAAGAGAAAGCCAACTTTCTAATCAAAGAATAAAAATATGTAAGAATTTGAAAAAGCACTGAAATGTTCTTCTTTGAGATGCTTATTTATTCTACATTTGGCTTTTTGATTTCATAAGTGATGAAAAAAGCTTTTTACCTGTTTCTCCTATTTGGTTTCATTTCTTCAGGTTCACTTCTTTACGGACAGGTAAAAACTGATATATCAGGCAGAATTTTTGATGAAGAAACTATGGCCCCTCTTTCCAGGGTAAATATTGTTTTGAAAGGAACAAGCACTGGGGCTGTTTCAGATTCAAGAGGATATTTTTTCCTTTCAGCAAGAGTTTCTCTTCCCTGCTCCATGAGATTTTCAATGATTGGCTATCAATCTGTGGAAAAAGAAATATATGAAAGGATAAGTTCCGGTTTAAATATCCTTCTCAAGCCAACATCCTATATAGGAAAGGAAATAATAATTAAAGCTCCTGTAGTTGAAGTGGAACAGAAAACAATGAGAAAAATTGTTTCTGTTGAGCTTTTAGATGCCCTGGGAATCAAGGAAAGTCCTTCTCCAAATTTCTATAACGCACTCAGTAACCTGAAAGGAGTGGATGTAATTAAACAGAGCATGCAGTTTATGACTGTGAATGCAAGGGGATTTAATTCTACTGTAAATACACGGTTTGTACAAATTGTTGATGGGATGGACAACCAGGCTCCGGGGATGAATTTTGCAATTGGAAATATTATGGGAGCAAGTGAGCTTGATGTTGAGTCGATAGAATTCCTGCCAGGACCTTCTTCGGTGCGTTATGGAGGAAACGCATTAAACGGACTGCTGATTATTAATAGCAAAGACCCATTCAACTTTCAGGGATTGAGCATGTATATTAAGCCGGGAGTCAGTGATGTAATTGCCGGCAATGATGCTCCTTTTCAGTTTATGGGTAAAGGCTTAATTGATATGGGAATTCGGTTTGCAAAATCCTTTAACAACAAATTTGCGTTTAAGGTAAATGCCTCATATATGAAAGGAGAAGATTGGTTTGCAGATGACACAACCAATATACGGCCGGGGAGCATCCACTATGAATATGATCCCGGTCATGACGCCATAAATAAATATGGGGATGAGGTGATTGCCAGTTTACCAATTGGCCAAAACAGGCAGGATATAATTGTTTCACGCACAGGATACCGGGATAAATATCTTGTTGATAATGGTGTTTTCAGCCTGAAACTTGGAGGTTCTTTGCATTACAGAATCAACCAGAATATTACGGCAATCATTCAGGGTAATTATGGAAATGCAACTACTGCTTACACAGAGGATAACAGAACTTCGCTTTCCGATTTTAAAATTTACCAGGGAAAAGCAGAAATACTCAGTGATAAATTCATGTTTAGAGCATATGCCACTCAACAACAAACAGGGCACACATATGATTCAAGGTTCCTTGCCGTTCATCTTAACAGAAGCTGGAAAAGTGATGAAAAATGGTTTCGCGATTATTACAATATTTATTCAGGGGCACTTCATATATACGGATTAAATCCGGGGGATCATAAAGCTGCCAGGGCCTTTGCAGATGGCGGCAGATTTAAGCCCGGAACTCAAGAATTTGAGAAGGAAAAAAATAAAATAATCAATGAAACAGATTTTAATAAGGGAGCTCAGACTATCAATAACTCCGCCCTGTATCAAGTGGACGGCCGATATGATTTTCATGATTTGACGGACCTTGTTGATGTTGAAATTGGAGGAAACTATAGATTTTATGATCTTGAATCTTTTGGCAGTATTTACCCAGATTCAGCGGACAATGATATTTCGTTTTACGAATACGGCTTTTATGTTCAGCTTCAAAAAGATTTGCCTGGAAAGGCCCTTTCATTCAATTTATCTGCCAGGTATGATAAAAGTGAAAACTTTACTGCACATATTACACCAAGATTATCGGCATTATATTCCTTAAATGAAAGACATCATTTCAGAGCCTCCCTTCTTACAGGATACAGAAACCCAAGTGCCAAGGAGCAGTTTGCTAAAAAGGATCTCGGTACTGCATGGCTGATAGGAGGTTTGAACGAGAATGTCAGCACACTCAATATTCCGGAAAATAGTTTTTATGTTCCAGGCGTTTTGGCTTTCAATGATGCCGTAGCTGGGGACATAAATAATGAAGATGACCCCCTGGCACCGGGACAAGCTGCACTTAAGAATCTTCATATACTGGAAGAGAATATAGTGAAGGAAGATGAAATTAAATCTCTATCCCCTGAACAGGTATTGTCTTTTGAGATTGGATATAAAACAAAATTATTCGATCAAATTTTCTTAGACGCCGTGTATTATCACAGCACTTATAAAAACTTCATTGGCCTTGTTGAGGTAATAAAACCACGAACCAGTCCACTTACTGACCTTTATACTGCCTCTACCCAGATAAACAACTCCTCCCAAATGGATAAATACTATGTTTATACCAACTCTCAAAGCCCTATAGATATTCAGGGAATTTCAACAGGGTTAAAATATATTGCGCCAGTCGGGATAATTTTTTCAGGAAATGCTACCTGGTCAAATATCTCCCAGGTTGAAGATGATCCATTGATTCCCGGGTTTAACACGCCTAAATTTAAATTCAATTTATCTATAGCGAATCGCCGTATGGATAAAATGGAAAATAACCCCGGGTTTGAAAATATAGGCTTTAACCTCGTATGGAGGTGGCAATCGAAAATACTGTGGGAAAGTCCTTTTGGCAATGGTTGGATTGAACCTGCCGGGACCTGGGACATTCAGGTCTCATATCGCTTTCACAATCCTGAATCTATTTTGAAAATGGGAGTTTCAAACTTTTTTAATTTATTGTATACAACCTCTTTTGGGGGACCACAAATAGGCTCCTTTTATTATGTCTCCTTCATGATAGAAAACCTTTTTAACAGAGCAAATTAAATTATGATAAACAGACTTCTGATATCAGGATCATTTCTTATCATGCTCATAATGATATCATGCACTTATGATTTCCCCGAAATAGATCAGGAATATTCAAGCGGAACGCTTGACGCCTCAAGGTTTATCAGTCTTGGAGACGGATTTTCTGCCGGAACTATGGATGGGGCACTTTACTCCCAGGGCCAAGGTTCCTCTTTTCCGCTAATTCTTTCAACTCAGATGAATACTGGTCAAAGTTATTCTTTTATGCAAGCTGATATAAATTCATTAAATGGATTTAATGCAATAGCATCTGATAGTGTAAATATTATGGGTAAATGGATTAATATTTATTCAAGTCAAACACAAGCTGAACCAGACAGGATTTTAACTGCCGGTGAAGCTCCTGAATTTTTCACAGGAGAGATGACTGCCCCAGGGAATTTCTCTGTTCCTTTTGCAAAGAGTTTTGAAATACATGATCCCTCCTTGTCAAACAATATTTATTATGAAAGATTCGCCAGTGACCCGGGAAATTCAAGTTTACTGGATGATGTGGTAAATAATAATCCGGAATTTTTTACTCTTTGGATTGGAATGAGTGACTTCCTTGGCTTTGCAATTTCAGGTGGAACCGGCAATCCCTACCCATCATCAGATCCGGAGATGAATAATGAAAATGATCTTACATCCATAGATTTATTTGAATCTGCAATTGATTCAATTCTCATCCAACTTCTTAATAACCCTA
>DAOWNN010000145.1 GCA_030642585.1 Bacteroidota bacterium
AGATAGCCACTAAGGCACTAAGACTCTAAGAAACACCAAGAATTTGGATTGTTAATTGAGGATCGTGATACCATTATTTTGAAAAGAATAAAGAAGGGCAAGTCGCTGTTAATCAAAGATAAAGCCAAGTTAGGTTGACGCATATGCCCGTAGGGGTCGAAATAGCATTTCTTATTTCATGGAATCAATCATATTTATTAGATTTGATAAAAACAAAGGGCAGTAAATATAAAAAGTTCTTTTGGCAAGATGGTTATGGTGGTTTTTCAGTAAGTAGTTCAAAGGTGGAGACTATAAAAAGGTATATATTAAGTCAGAAAGAGCATCATAAAAAGATGTCATTCATTGAAGAATACAAGCTGTTTTTGGACGAATATGGAATTGAATATGATGACAAATATATTTAATCATTGATGTTAATATTTCGCCCACTACGGGGCTCAATGCAGAGGGTCTACATTACACATGGCGCTGCCATGTGCTAACTTATTTCAGGCCTATGGCCTGTTTTCAGTGTTATAGCACCAACATAAAATAATTGCTGTACAATAGCTAACAATTATAAAAGTTATATGGGGCTTGTAAAAAAAACTAATTATCAATTTTAAATTAATGAAAAAAATATTTTTTGCATCAATAGCCATTTTTTTGTTCTCTGGTATTATCTATGGTCAGGACAGAATTACAGGATTAAACTTTGCCACCCGAAGTGAAGTAATTGCTCAACACGGAATGGCTTGTACCAGTCAGCCCCTCGCTACCCAGGTGGCCCTTGACATTCTTAAAGCTGGCGGGAATGCAATAGACGCAGCTATAGCAGCAAATGCCACACTGGGATTAATGGAGCCTACAGGAAATGGAATGGGTGGTGACCTTTTTGCTATTGTATGGGACTCCAAAACAAAAAGACTATATGGATTAAATGCAAGCGGTAGATCACCAAAGTCTTTAAGTCTGGAATATTTCCAAAAAAATAATTACAAGAAAATCCCCTCACATGGTCCCTTGCCTGTATCTGTTCCAGGAGCTGTTGATGGATGGTTTGAACTCAATAAGAAATTTGGATCAAAGCCAATGAGCGAAATTCTACAACCTGCAATAGATTATGCAAAAAACGGATTTCCCGTTTCAGAATTAATTGCTTCTTATTGGCGTGGCGGTGCAAGAGGTCTCCAAAGATATCCCAACTTCAAAGAAATTTTCATGCCAGAAGGTCATGCTCCTGCTAAAGGAGAAGTTTTCAAAAATCCTTATCTGGCATCGACTCTCGAAAAGATCGCCAAAGGGGGCAGGGATGTTTTCTATAAAGGGGAAATCGCCAAAACTATTGATTCCTTCATGAAAGAACAGGGAGGGTTCCTCTCCTATGATGATATGGTAACCCATACATCTGAATGGGTAGAGCCCCTGTCAACCAATTATCGCGGTTTTGATATCTGGGAGCTTCCCCCTAATGGACAGGGCACAGCTGCTCTGCAAATGCTGAATATCCTGGAAGGTTTTGACATTAAATCCATGGACTTTGGAAGTGCAGAATATATCCACCATTTCGTAGAAGCTAAAAAGCTTGCTTTTGAAGACCGGGCAAAATATTATGCAGATCCTGCATTTAATGAATTGCCACTGGAACAGCTTCTCTCTAAAGAATATGCAAAAGAACGCAGAGACTTAATAAACCCGGCCAGGGCAGCGCGTAGTTATCCGGCAGGAGAACTGGAACAGGGTAATACAATCTACCTTACAGTTGCCGACCAGTGGGGAAATATGATATCTCTGATTCAGAGCAATTACCGGGGAATGGGGTCGGGAATGGTTCCACCAGGATTGGGATTTATCTTACAGGATCGTGGAGAATTATTTAGCCTTGAAGAAGGGCACATGAATGTTTTTGAACCTGGGAAAAGGCCATTTCATACAATTATCCCTGCATTTATTACCAGGGATGGCAAACCTTATATCAGTTGTGGTTTAATGGGTGGAGCAATGCAGCCCCAGGGACATGCTCAAATTGTTATTAACCTAATAGATTTTGGCATGAATCTGCAGGAAGCGGGAGATGCACCAAGAATAAGACATGGAGGATCCTCCCAACCTACAGGGGAAGTCATGACAAATGGGGGAATCGTATACCTTGAATCGGGCATTGATTATGATACTATACGAGACCTTATACGCAGGGGACATAAAATTCAATGGGCCGCAGGAGGATATGGGGGCTACCAGGCCATTTTGTGGGACGAGAAAAACAAGGTTTATTTTGGTGCTTCAGAGTCGAGAAAAGATGGACAAGCTGGAGGGTATTAAGAAAGATATCCACCTACGCCTGAAAAAGGCTACGGCGGACGAAGAAAGATAAAGTATTAAAATGAATTTTTATTACAGCCTGCGTTAAAGTTTAAGCAGATTGCTTCACTTCGTTCGCAAAATCCAGGTCTTGTTGTGCCTGAAGGAAAAATTAAGTATGAAGGTTGAGTTAGTCCCATGGGGACGGAATATTTGTAGCCATGGATGTAAGTCCATGGTTGAGATAAAACAAGTAGTTGAGCTTTGGCGGGATTTTTGCCTGAAGTGCAAAAATCATGACAAAGCAAAGTGGACCAAAGTCGAAAAGGAACATGAATAAAACAGCAGTATTATTTGGGGCTACAGGATTGGTGGGGAGTCATTTGCTTAATCAATTACTGGAAGATCCACTGTATTCAAAAGTTATTTCTATAGCAAGAAGAGATACCGGAATTCATAATACAAAACTTGAAAACATTACCGGAGATCTCAGCAATCGTGAATTTCTAAAAGCTCATATCAGGGGAGATGTGATATTTTGTTGTCTGGGCACTACCATCAGGAAAGCCGGGTCGCAAGAAGCTTTCTCACTGGTTGACCTTCATTTACCGGTTCTCATTGCTGAAATTGGTGAAGGGAATAGTATTCCGGTTATTGTGATTGTTTCATCTCTTGGTGCAAGTACCGGGTCATCTAATTTCTATTTAAAGACCAAGGGCCAGATGGAAAAACAAGTATTTGGTTTTAATTATAAAAAAATTATCATCCTCAGACCATTCATGTTGATGGGGAAAAGAGATGATTTCCGTTTTGGTGAAGCCCTGGGAAAACCTTTTCTTCAATTTGCATCCTTATTCATGTTCGGTGCATGGAAAAAATTCAAAGCAATAAAAGCCAGCACAGTTGCAAAAGCAATGAGGATACTTACTGAAGAAGGTAATGGGAAAATAATTATTGAATCGAATGAAATTGAAACCCAAGTTAAATTAAATGAAGCAGGAAAATTTTCTTGATCTCGTTAATAAAAGGCAAAGTGAAAAGACCTATCCTGATAATTACACTGGGCTATCCTGCCAAAAAGTTAAGAGCAAAAAAGAGAAAAAAGTTAAGTGAAATAGTTAGATATAACTCCTATAAAAGAGGGAGGAAGAATGGAAAAATGGAATAAAGAAATTACGCAAAGGGACGCGAAGAAGTCGCAGAGAACCGCAAAGAAAGAAGAAGCCACAAACCTTTAGCTCACGAGTGGCTTTTCAGGGATGGCCCTTTGGGTACGAAGTAATGCACCAATGGAAGACGAATACACGAATGGGAAGAAAGATGTTCAAGTCTCAAGGAAATAAAATTGGAATGTTGGTCCACCTTCGCTATCACCTACGCCAAGGCTATGGTGATCAAAGAAAGCTATGGTGGATGAAAAATGTTGAAATGTTGGAACAATAGGTAGTAGGCAGTAAGCAGTAGGCAAAAGAGAGAAAGAAGAGGTGAGTGATGAGGCTCAAGGCACAGGGAGAAGGGCAAGAAAAAGAAGCAAGAAAACGACGGAGTAATTAAGCTAAAACACAGAACAGTCTTGAACAGTCTTGAACCCGAAACAGTCTTGAACACGGAACAATCTTGAACTCTGAACAGTCTTTCTCGCAGATTTATGCAAAAAGAGCAGAAAGATATCCTGAACAAATAAGAGAGATTGGACGTCTATGCGAAAAAGAGATGGTTAAACATCCGTTTTTTCGGTTTCCTCATCCGGAACAACATGAATTTCAGGCTCATGGTCTTGCAATAAGTAGGCTGTAAACCATGGAATAGTCACAAAAATAAAAGCTCCAAAAGAAAGTACTAAAAGAACACCTGCTCCAGGCCAATGCATGATCTTAAACATATAGCCAATCAACATTACCAGGAAAATAATCCCACTTACATTAAATACCTGGTGCTTTGAAGCCTGGTACCCCAGGAAAGATGCTATTGCAAATAATAAAAAAGACAAAGCTGGTAATCCGGCCATTGCATTGGGACTCACATCGGCTCCACTCTCAAGTAGAATGGTTGATGCTTCCTTTGAATAATTGAAGGTCCAGTGCTGCAACATTGCAAGCAGATCAAAAACAAAAACAGCAAGGGCCAAAGCAGCAATTACAATAGAAACTTTTTTCATGGTTAATAGAATTTGTAAAAAACGAAATTGTAAAAACATCCAAGATAGGCATGAACCTAATTTCGAAATAAGGAACTCGCTAATATAATGATAATTGCTTGGATTTTTACCAATACTATCGAGTTAAGGCATACTTATTAGTCCCATTGGGACTCAATATTTATAGAAAAAACAATCACCAGAGAATACAAGTCCCGTTAGGGACGATATACTATGAATGTTTTATAGATTGAATACGCATTTGTGTGTATATGCAGAAAACATGTTATTTACATATTACGTCCCTACGGGACTCTATTACAGATAACTTTTCAATTTCTATAAACATATAGTCCCTACGGGACAATATTAAGGTTGATAAACATAAATATCCCCCCTACCTTTTAGGCAAGATGTTTTATTATTGACAACTCTTCTTTCTGCAAAAAGAAAATAGGATAATCTTCTATATAGAACTCTGATTATGAAGAAATTTCTTTCTGTGTGTTTTTTCAATCTTTGATAATAAATCTATAAGTTTTACTTCCTCATTCTGCCAGCACAATTCCTTACGGGCAATCTCAAGATTTTTTTTCCACTTATTATTCATGGTAGTATTTCCAAGAATACTATTTATTTGTTTTCCAATTTGAGAGGGTTCACGAGAAATAAGGGTTTCACCAACTCCATATTCGTCCAGCAAGTTTTTCATTTCAGGGAAGGGAGAAGCCAAAACAGGCACTCCTGCATGAATATAATCAAAAATCTTATTAGGTAAACCATAATAGTAATTGAGGCCCATATTTTCTTCAATTGAAACTCCGAGGTCTGCCTGAAGAGTAATCCCCTTAAGTTCCAGAGGAGACATTTTCCCTATCAGTTTCACTTTCTCTTCCACCTTATAAGTCCTGATTAAACCTGAAAGCCTGGAATACTCCGGGCCATCACCAACAATCAAACACAAAGCATTAGTAACAAACTGCATGGATTCAATTAAATGATCAAGTCCGCGCCCCATATTCAATACCCCCTGGTAAATAATTATTTGCTTTCCATCAGATCCGGGGATATTCTCAGCTGCAATTTCAGAATTATTCAATTCGGGCAAATTTCGAACTACACCCATAGAAATGGAATATTTCTCCTCATATATCTTTGCTATGGAATGGTTAACCGTGCAGGAATATTTTAGCCGGGGAAGAATTGCCCTTTCAATCTTAAGCCATATTCTCCTGGTTTTTTCTCTGCCAATTAATTCCGGAACTTCAGTAAAATATTCATGCGAATCGTATAGCAATGGTATCTGCTTAATCCTTGAGACAAGATAATTAGCCGGCAATGTATCCAGGTCATTGGAGAAATATAAAACTGACTTTCTCAGAAGCAAGAAAAAAAACAAACGGACATTGAAACAAGCATAGGAAAGTGGGCCGCTATGAAAAATCATCCTGAATCGATGAACCTTAAAAATATCATCAGGATTAGATATGGTGTTTTTTAGCCAACGACCAACAATCTGAATCTCATAGCCCTCCCTTGAGAGTGTCCCTGCTGTTCTGAGAACCCTCTGGTCATTTACTACATCATTATTGACTGAAATAATTATTCTTTTCAAAAGATCGAAACA
>DAOWNN010000172.1 GCA_030642585.1 Bacteroidota bacterium
CAAAAATAGCTGCTTCGACATCTGATTTTGATTCATAAAACCCTTCTGAAACCATAATTCCTATTGGCTGTTCCTCCAGATCTGTACAAGCTCCAATGATTAGAACAAGTAATACAAATATTATCTTTAAATTTTTCATTTTAAATGTCTTTTCAAGTTGTGTTAAAATCCAATATTTAACCCGGCAGTATAACTTTTAGTGTTTATATAGCTGCCATAATCCAATCCAATATTTCTATTACCACTACCCCAGTTAACCTCCGGATCAAACCCCTTATAGTTAGTAAATATCAAAGGCGACTGAGCACTAACAAAAATCCGCAATTGTCGTATTTTTATCTTTTCAAGAATCTTTTTCGAAAATGAATAACCAACAGTAATATTCTCTAATCGAATATAACTGGCATCTTCGACCCATCTGGATGATACGAACATTGGCCTGTTGGCTGCCTTAGCCACATCTGTATCGGTATGTGTTGGCGTCCACCTGTCAAGCATGTCTGTAGTAGCATTATAAACTCCTGATGTACCATCTAATCCCATTCTCGTATAATTAATCATTTCATTTCCATGAACACCTACAAAAAAGATGTTTAATTCAAAATTTTTATATGTAAAATAATTATTCCACCCCCAATAAAAATCAGGATTAGGATCTCCAATAATTGTACGATCAAGATCATTAAGTATACCATTTCCATCTAAGTCCTTGAATCGCTCTCCTCCAAGTCCTTCAGCACCATCCAATAACTCATCTCCACTTTGTTGAACACCTTCATACACATATCCGTAAAAAGTCCCCAATGGCTCTCCTTCTCTCATTATTTGAGATGAATGAATTGAAAATTGACCAGGCGCGGTCGCATACAAAATATCATCACCTTCCGGTAATTTCAGGATTTTATTTCTATTCAATGAAACATTAAACTTTGAACTCCATTGTAAAGCATTACCGATATTATTGGCTTCCAACATAAATTCAACTCCTTTATTCTCTAACTCTCCTATATTCTTTAATTGACTACTATAACCTGTATACTCCGGTAATGGCACTTCAAATAATAGATCTGAGGTTACTTTATTATAGTAATCAACAGTAAGAGATAACTTGTTTCTGAAAAACCCCATATCTAACCCAATATCAGTTTGTGCTGTACTCTCCCAGGTAAGATTATTATTGGTCACTGATATCGGCCTTACGGCATTTACCTTTTCCCCATTTATCACAGTAAAAACATCCCTTAATTTTCCCAATGATTCGTATGGTCTAATTGCCTGATTACCAGAAACGCCATAACTAGCCCTCAGTTTCAATTCACTAAATACTCTTGAATCTTTCAAAAAATCTTCTTTGTGGACATTCCAGGCAAAAGCTCCTGAAGGGAAATATGCCCATTTATTATTTACTGCAAACACAGATGAACCATCATATCTACTGTTTATTGTAAACAGGTAACGATCTAAAAGTGTATAATTCATACGGCCATAAAATGAACTGAGTTCTGATTTTCTATAAGCCGTATAAGGTTGTTCAGCATTCGCGGCGCCATGAAGGTTCCACCAATCAAATGCATCAGTTAAAAACCCAGTTCCTGTAACTCCTAAAGCCTCACTGGTATTCACCTGATAAGAATAACCACCCATTATGGATAGAGCATGCACACCACCAAAATTTTTAGTATAAGTCAAATAATTCTCAGCAACAAAATTTGAATTTTTGTTTGAACTAACTTCAGCAATACCACCTGCAAGACCACCATGATATAATTTTGATGATTGATAATTTCCATTCCTGCCATTTACAGTTCTCATTCCGAGAATAGTATTGTATTTAAAGCCTTCAAAAAGCTCAAATTCTCCTGTAATATTTGTATTCAAATAATCAGCTAACCGTTGAGACTTTCTTTCATTGGCAATAGCTACCGGATTATCAAAAGGAATACCAAGCGGATGTAAAGTATATGAGCCATCTTCGTTATAAATTGGAGAAGAAGGAGCAAATAATAAAGCTGTTGACACAACCCCTCCTCCTACTGCTCCAGTCGTTCCTTCTTGGGTAGAAAGTCTGTTTTGCTCATCCCTTTGACCGAAAATATTTAAACCGATTTTTACTTTCTCTGAAGGGTAAATATGAACATTGCTAGTTAATGAATACCTGTTATAATCTGAATTAATAATGATGCCTTTCTGATCATAATATACTCCTGATACATAATAATCCACTTTATCAGCACCTCCCGAAAGTGATAAATTATAATTTTGAATATTTCCTGTTTGAAGAATCTCATCCTGCCAGTCAATTCCCACACCAAGTGATGCCGGATTTTCAAAAGATGGTGGATTCCCATTTGATTCATCAACTTCATTAATCAAATTTGCATATTGAAGGGCATTCAATAAGTCATATCGTTTTATCTCTTTCTGTGTGGAAAAAGAAGAGTTGAAATTCACCCTCATTTTCCCTTTTCTTCCCTTTTTAGTAGTGATAATAACTACCCCATTTGCTCCCCTCGAACCATAAATTGCAGTAGCAGATGCATCTTTCAATATTTCAATTGATTCTACATCTTCTGGCGGTGGTAATGTCCCCTGTGGATATCCATCAACCACATACAAAGGTTCATTTGAAGCATTGATTGAAGAAGCTCCTCTTATCAGAATATTATAATATCCGCCGGGTTCTCCCCCATTATTTGACTGTATCTGAACACCAGAAGTTCTCCCTTGCAAAGCCTGTATCACGTTACTTGTCGGATAAATATTTAAATCTTCTGAAGATACTGAAGATACCGATCCGGTTAAATCCGATTTTTTTACACTTCCATAACCAACCACAATTACCTCTTCCAATCCTAAAACATCGCTTTGCATGGCAAGATCAATTGTCGTCTGGTTTCCGACAGTCACCTCTTTTATAAGGTATCCCACGTAAGAAAAGACGAGAATTGCCGAAGAATCTTCTACCTTGATAGAAAATTTCCCGTTCAGATCGGTGATGGTCCCGGTAGAGGATCCTTTTATAACGACATTAACTCCAGGCAGAGGCTCATTGTTTTCGTCGGTAACAGTTCCGGTAATACCAATAGGCTCAACCTGCACGGGTACCCTGGCAGGCAACAGTACCACGAAATCATCCTTGATGACTTCATACGTCATATTTGCCTGATCCAAAGTGCTTTCCAGAGCTTCCTGTATGGGTTTATCCAGCATAGTGATATTTAACATCGTGTTTAGCTCAGAGAGTTCGTCATTATAGAAGAAATTCATTCCAATCTGCAATTCAATTTCCCGAATTACATCTCTTACCGTTACATTTTGCATATCAAGGGAAACATTCTTGTCCTGAGAGAAAATGTTGGTAGCAGAGACCTGAAACACAGTGATAAAAGCAAGAAACAGGGTGAGTTTCATGATTAGCAGAATTTTTTTAACTCCCTTTTTTGTAAAAGGTGTGTCATGGTTAGTTTTAGTTTTCATAAATTTGAATGGATTTAAGGTTAAACATTAATTCCTGATTTCTTCAAGCAATTAGAAATGTGTTTTAATCTGATCTACCGGAAAATGTTAGCGCATTTTCCGGTTTTTCTTTTTCACAGGCATGTTTTTATTATTATTTCTTATTGGATAAAGCCAGTATTACATGATTTTTATTTATACTAAAGCGAATCGGGGAAGTCTTCTCCAGCGCCCTTAATACCTCTTCTATGGTTACCTCGTTTAATGTACCTGAATATACAAACTGCCTGATCGAGTCGTCCTCGAAAGAGATATTGACATTATAGTACCTTTCCAGTTTTCGTACCAGAATTCCCAGGGATTCATGCTTGATAACCAGTTTACCATCCTTCCATGATGAATCGTCCTGAGGATTCACCTTTTTAATAATTCGAATGCTTGCTCTCTTTACTTCCTCAATATTTGCTTCTTCTGCAGACTCTGTTTTATCTGAAACATAATCCATTTCTGCAATTTCAGCTTTTTTAGTATAGATCAATTTTTGGTTGGGGGTCATAATAATAGGTGCAGCATCCTTTTCATCACCAATTTTTTCCACCCTGATTTTACCTTTTACCAGAGTCGTTTCAATAATTTGTTCATCAGAGTAGGATTTAACATTAAATTGAGTTCCAAGAACCCTTATTCTGAGATCGCTTGTATTTACAATGAAAGAAGTATTACCCAGGTGCTTTATATCAAAAAATGCTTCTCCTGCTAATGTAACTTCTCTGCCTGTTTTTCCAAAATTGTCATTATACGTTAGCTTGCTTCCGGAGTTTAACCAGACGGTTGAACCATCTGGCAGCACTATATTGGATCTTGATCCAAGAGGTGCATTTACTTGTAGCTCTTTAGCCGGAAATTGAGAAGCGCGATACTGCTGATATCCCAGATACCCCGATGTTCCTATTAGTATTGTAATGCTGGCTGCAACAGCCAATCTCCTCCATGAAAATCTGAAATCGGAATTCCCGGCCGGCCTCTCTTCATTCCCTGATTCTTCCATTCTGATTTTCAATCGTTCCCAGGAATTATCGATCAATCCGGTTTCTCTCGATTTCTTATAGCTTTCCTGCCAGATCCTTTTTTGACGAAAATAGGTTAATCTGTTTTCCCTTTCCTCTTTCAAATATTGAATCAAATTTTCCGCTTCCCCATCTGTTGCTGTCCCAGACAGAAACTTAATGATTATTGATTCATCAAACTCTTTCTTCCCCATTATCACTATTAATTCTTATTTATAAGACGTGTTTAACAGGCTTACCCCTAAATGAAACGTAATGTTTTAAAGTAGGACCATCATTAAGATGACAGGAGCTACCGGCAGGTAATCCTTCAATTGTTTACGCAATAAATCCAGTGCTCTGGAAATATGATATTCTACTGACTTCTCACTGATCTTGAATTTCTTCGCAATCTCACTGTTCTTTTGAAAATTATGCCGGCTCAGGACAAAAATTTCGTGTGTTTTTTCGGGTAGAGTATTAATGGCTTCATCAACAAGTGATTCAATATCATCTTTAAACAATTTTGATAATCCACATTCGAAATAGAGACGGTTCATCAAGAGGGCTTCTTCAATTTTTGCCTGATGCATAATCTGGTACTTTTGTTTTACAACCTGATGTCTTAGATATTGGATACAATGATTGTGGATGGTTCTGTACAGATAACCCTTCAGTGAGGATTGTATGGTCAATCGATTTCTGGTATTCCAAATCTTAAGAAAAACATCCTGAACAATATCTTCAGCCAGTTGAGTATTTCCAACATAAAAGAGTGCATATTCATGCAGACCTGTATAATACTCGTGGAATATCTCTTCAAAGACTTTCTTATCATTCTTTTTAATCCGTATGAGAGTCTCTTGATCGTCCACCCCAGATTAATCAGATTAGGTTTATCATATCAAAAATAAAACTATTGCCCCTCATCCCCAATTATTATTAAGTCTAATATTTACGTCTAAACATAAATTTCAAGTACTGAAACGAAAGAGGAGATTTAACCACCCTTGCATCCAGTACCCGAAACCCAAAC
>DAOWNN010000002.1 GCA_030642585.1 Bacteroidota bacterium
AAACAAAGTCTGGCTGGCATTGAGTAAGCTTATACCACAATTATCAAAACTTCCATTGTCAATATCAGCAGGAAGAATTGATTGTTGTCCAGTAATTGGATCTAATTGAATTGTAATATTTTGACAAATAGCAGTTGGATTTTCATTGTCGTTTACCGTTACCGTGAAACTGCACTGTGCAGTGTTACTGCTGTTGTCTGTTACTGTCCAAATGATTGTCGTGCCATCAGGGATCTGTGCACCTGCAAGTGTCGCTCCTCCATTAAAGTCATTCGACACGGTGGCTACACCACAGTTATCTCCTGTTGATGTTGGATCAAATTCTATTCCTATAACAGTATAGTAACATTGACCGGCATTTGTATTTCTGATCTGGTCTGCTACACAACTGATAGTCGGATCTGTTACATCTGCAACGTTTACATTAAATATAGCAGTTGTTGAATCACAAGTAGTATTATCATTGGTTTCTGTAAGTAATAAGGTTCCGGATGTTGGACCCCAATCAACTGTTATTTCATGAGTGCCCTGCCCTGTAAATGTTGCCCCTGCTCCGGTAAGAATCCAATTGTAGGAGTGCCCCACTACATCCGGGGTATTATATATTTCTCCTGAAGCATTAGGGCAAAGATCAGTATTTCCTGAAATAGAAGGAGTTGGTAAGCCATGCACGGTTTGGATTTCAGAACCGGAGGCTGAGCAACCATTACCATTAGAATAGTTATAAGTAATTGTATGATTTCCGGGTCCGGCAATGCGAGGATAAAATGAGTCACCACTCACTCCCGTACCCGAATAGATTCCCCCGGCAGGCCTGGCCTGATTCAAAACAAAAGGAGCATCATCAGCACAAACATCCGTAAGTGGTTCATAATCATCTTCAGCTGAAACTGAATAAAAGCCTGTAGGATTATTTTGATTTCTATATTCAGTTAATATCCAATCTTCAGTCCTGACAACTGTTTGTACCCGAATTTCATCCATAGATCCCAAAAAATATCTCGTGCTCTCACTTGTGTGTCCACCCCACCACCAATCATCAATATTTGCCAGGGAAGTCCACCAAACCGGGACATTTTCAATACTAAATGGTATGGAATTACCATCGACATAGATATCTACAGTTAGGGTATTATACTCAAGTGTTACTGCAAGATGTTGCCAGAATCCGCTGGTAAACGGATCCGGACCCAGGTTGTAATTGTTAGTATTGTCTCCGTTAGGGTAAAAATAATGATTCCCATTATCCTGGGAAGCCAATTCAAAACCTCCACCTGTTCCTGGAAACCGGTTACTGGAGACCATTACAATCTGCCAATCCCCGTCTGCTGAATTGGTCCAGTTAATCCAAAGGGAAATAGTAGCCGCATCACAGGTACTATCCAGACTTATATGCTCGGAAACAATAATTCTGTCATTCGTTCCATCAAAACTTCTTCCGGAGGAAATTTTTCCTCCAATATTTGCTGTTCCTGAATTTATTCCATAATTACCTGTTTGCGTGGCATCGATAAAATCATCATCAAGGTGCATTACCTGCACATAGTCGGAATTCCATGTATCTACTGATGACGGATTGGTTGAAATACCTGGTTTGCCATATAGCATATGGATTTCTGTATCTGTGTCATATGATAAGACAGGAATATTGACCCAGGCTGTATAGAAACCAGAGGATGGGTCATAGTCAACCAGTTCAAAGTTGAGGGGATCGAAATTAACATCGGTGAAGACAATATCATAGCCATTGTTATTTTGAACATGGCCCCCATTTCCAGTTGTCCTTAGATCAGTATCTGTAAAACTGATCAATACCGGAAAGTTCAATAAATCCTGAGAGCCAGAGACCTCTCCTGCATCAATGGTAATTGTTTTTTCATAATTATAACCAAAAGTAACAACAGGCAAAGGATCTTCAATTACTATGGCCTTACCATTCATAAGGATTGAATGTCCGGATTCAATTTTGGTTGCCTCAAGCTCGTAAACTCCCTCCATCATGCTTAACCAACTTAAAGGGAAACCTGTTCCAGGAACTACATCCCCTTCATTTATTCCGTTTTTCTTAAGTTGGTAATTGGTCCCAATTTCCGAATTACTTAATTGAATAGTAAGTCCCGAAGCATCTGCACAATAAGAGCCAGACCCGCTTACATTATAAATTGTGGGAACAGGATCATAGGCACATATATAAAATTTTCCGTTTTGATTATCATTATATTCCCAGATCCTTACAAATAAAGTATCTCCCGGTGTGAGTCCGGTAACATCCATCAATCCCGGTACCGGAGGATCGCCGATCGGTTGATGACAGGCTTCATAGTTGAGGTTATCGCAGGTTCCAGTGTAGGCCGCCATACAAATTCTATAGGCCCATTCTTCATCACCAGTGGAGATTGACTCGGAATCGGTCTCCAATCTAATAACCCCTGAGGCAGGGATTTCAAGTTTAAACCAAACATCTCCATCACCAAAAGAATAATTGCCACAGGGTGGATCTCCGGGCGCAATAACTGAGCCTGTTGAAGCATCAGTTGTATATTGGGAAAAGTTGCATGCAATTCCAGTTGTTAACTCAAAAGCGGAACAGGGTTCATCATTTTGGAGCTGTGTATTTCCACGTGAATAGAATGTTCCCGGGGCATTTTGGTTATTATATTCAGTCTGGACCCAATCAGCAGACCTATCTATATTTGAAACACGTACTTCATCAATTCCTCCATTCCATCCCTCACCCCTTCCACCCGGATGACCGGTGTTTCCAATATCAGCTAAAGTCTCAATACTCGATAATCCTGCATAAGCTCCATTTGCTTTAGATGGACCTCCATTGACAAAGACATCATAATTTGAACCATCCCATGTAAGAGTAACATAATACCAGTTTCCCACAACAAATGTGTGAATACCTGTATGCCGGAAATGCCCTCCAGGATTACCTCCCAAGCCCAAGGCCAGCTGATTATTTTCATCCAGTAGATATAGTTGTATCCGGTTATTATATGGAGGCTGTGTTGTATGTCCAAAAATATAATCATGGCCTCCAATAGCAGTTCCATTTGTCATCACCCAGGCAGAAACAGTTCCGCTGCCTGGACTCCAATTATTGGTTCCAACCTGAATATAATCAGCGAAATTATCAGAATCCTGACCATCAGCAATATGTCCTGAAATATCTGATGTTCCATTATTGATCCCGTCATTTCCCGAAAATGTAGCATCATCAAAATCATCGTGTAAATGCCACACTCCAACATAATTATTGTTCCATGTATTTTCAGGATTGGGATAATCTGAAGCAGAACTATTGCCAAAGTAGAGGAACAGGTCAGTATCATCATCATAATCTAAAACCGGCACCCTCACCCATGCAATCAGGGTACCGGTCGATTCATCATAACTTTCGATCTCAAAATCAAGTAGTGAGGTTGCATCAGCTGCCGTAAAACGAAAATCATCCCCACTAAAATTTTCAACCATTCCTCCGTTGGTCACATTTCTCAAGTCACCATCAGAAATATCAATCAGAACAGGGAAATTTGAAAGATTTGATGAACCGGCAACCAGGTTATTATCAATAGTGATTTGCACCCTGTGGGTCCAGCCGGCAAGCCATTGTCCGTCCACCCCGGCAAACAGGCCAGAAAGCAGAAAAACAATCAGGAGGAAACGAAACCTCATGCCTGGCATAATTCAGCTACTAATTTCTATGTTCAAATCACTTATAATACTTGACCCTATTTAACTTCAATTGGTTGCACTAAAAACACTTGTGGTACAAGCTCTTTCCATTAAATTTGAGCAAACTTTAAATATAAAGGTTTTTCTCCTTTGAACCATTATAATCTATTGCACAGCGAAACCCGGACAAACGAAAAATCAATTGTCAATAATTTTAAACACAATATTTTTCATAATTACGTAATCAGGCTGCGAAAGTTGTTAAAAATCAGCATATTTTGACGAACGAAAGGCAGTATATGATAAAACAAATGAAATTGTTTTTGAGGATAAAATTTTATTACTTTTTTATTGTCAT
Source organism: Bacteroidota bacterium (assembly GCA_030642585.1). Taxonomy (GTDB): domain Bacteria; phylum Bacteroidota; class Bacteroidia; order Bacteroidales; family VadinHA17; genus JAYEGO01. The sequence goes on from DAOWNN010000002.1 coordinate 4,040, forward strand.
TCAGGCTTTAGAAAAAAAACGGCAAAAAAAAAGGGTAGGAGTAAAATTCCAACCCTAATTATGATTCCTTATGTTCGGGAAACTACAGAATTATCATAGCATCACCGTAGGTTCCAAATCTATATTTTTCTTTAATTGCTGTACGATATGCTTCAAAAATAAAATCATAACCTCCAAATGCAGTAACCATCATAAGCAAAGTAGAATACGGCAGGTGAAAATTAGAGATCATTTTTGTAGGGACACTAAAATCAAAGGGAGGGAAAATAAACTTATTTGTCCAACCTTCAAACGGTTTTAAATAACCATTTGTGGATACAGAACTTTCCAGCGTCCTTAGCACTGTAGTTCCAACAGCACAGATATTCTTTCTATTCTTCTTCCCGGTATTGATAATATTGGCTGTTTCTTCCGAAATTAAAATTTGTTCCGAATCCATTTTATGCTTGGTAAGGTCTTCAACATCCACATTTCTAAAGTTACCTAAGCCAACATGCAATGTTACATAAGCAAAATTTATCCCTTTAATTTCCAGTCTCTTGAGCAGTTCCCTGCTAAAATGCATTCCTGCAGTAGGTGCTGCAACCGCACCTTCATTCTTAGCATAAATTGTCTGATAACGTTCCATATCTTCAGGTTCAGCCTGACGGTTGATAAATTTTGGCAAAGGGGTTTCTCCCAGTTTATATAAAGTATCCTTAAACTCCTTATAATCCCCATCAAACAAAAAACGCAGAGTTCTTCCCCTTGAGGTGGTATTATCAATCACTTCTGCTACCAGTATATCATCCTCACCAAAATACAGCTTATTCCCAATTCTGATTTTTCTTGCAGGATCAACCAGTACATCCCATAATCTTTGCTCTTTGTTTAATTCCCGTAAAAGAAAAACCTCTATCTCAGCTCCGGTTTTCTCTTTATTCCCATACAGCCTGGCAGGAAATACTTTTGTATCATTAAATACCATAACATCCTGGTCATCGAAAAAAGCCAGAACATCTTTGAAGACTTTATGTTCAATCTTCCCTGTGGCCCTGTTTAAAACCATCAATCTTGATTCATCCCTGTTCTCTGCAGGATATTGTGCTACCAGTTTTTCTGGCAATTCATATTTGTACTGTGATAATTTCATTTGTAATTATTTATATGATCTGGTTATTTAATGTGTATGAATAAGGATAGGTACCTTGTACGTAAGAAAATCAAATTTGTTTGGTTTTATTTATGCTTTTTTCAAAATCAAATATGTCCATGGCATTATCTATGTGATATTCACCTATTTGGGTTCTGATTAATTTTGATAAATATGCACCACTATTCAGGGCATAGCCAATATCACGTGCCAGTGATCTAATGTAAGTTCCTTTGCTGCATTTTATTTTAAGTCGTACTTCCGGAGAAGAAAAATCTAATAGCTCAATAGAATCAATCCTGATTCTACTGGATTTTAATTCCACTACCTCTCCTTTTCTGGCATATTCATATGCTCTTTTCCCTTTGATGTTTTTAGCAGAAAAAACCGGCGGTATTTGATCTATTTCCCCTATAAACCCGGAAATTATTTTTTCTACTAATTCTTTAGAAATATGAGAAGTTGGGAACTCATTATCAAAATCTGTTTCCAGGTCAAATGATGGAGTGGTTTTACCCAGTGTGATTGATGCAATATACTCTTTACCAAGATCTTGGATCTGCTGTATCGTTTTTGTGGCTCTACCTGTACAAACAATTAATAAGCCTGTTGCCAGAGGATCCAGGGTTCCGGCATGTCCAACCTTTAATTTTTTAATCTCAAAATTTCTTCTTAGTAAATTCTTTACCTTTTTAACCAGGTCAAAAGAAGTCCATCCCAAAGCTTTGTTAAACAACAAAATCTGTCCATCTACATATTTTTCTCTGGTTTCTATCATCTCCCAACTCATTCTTAATAAAGAGTTATGGCCAGTATCCCCAATACAAAACAATAAACAGCAAAATAGAATAAGTTCCCTTTCTTAACAATTCTGATCATCCATTTGCATGCTATCAAACCAGCCACAAATGCTGAGACAAATCCAACAAGAATGGGAAGTAAGCTAACCTCAGAATATTGGTTATAATCTCCCTTAAACACCTCCATTAAATTAGCCCCAAGGATAGGAATAATTACCATTAAAAATGAAAATCGTGCAACTTCATCCTTATTATTCCCCAGGTACAGACCCATTGAAATAGTTAAACCTGATCTTGAAATTCCCGGGATTACCGCTAAAGCCTGAGCAATACCGATAAGAAAGGCACTTTTAAAAGAAATAGGTTTTACTCCTCCGGGAGCAAATTTAGTAAAAGCCAATACTAATGAGGTAACAATAAGCATGCCCCCGACCATCATAGTATTCCCATGAAACAGGACTTCAATTTGATCTGAAAAAAGAAGTCCAAGGACTCCTACGGGAATCATAGAAAAAAGGATTTTCCATCCATAAAGAGATTGCTGAGTGTTTTTAAATAAAAAAAAATCTTTTATCAGTCTCAAAAGATCTTTTCTGAAAACAACTATTGTGCTCAACATGGTAGCTCCATGAACAGCAATCGAAAATTGAAGGTTTTCATTCAGATTGGTCTTCATAAGTACCTTACCCAATTCCAAATGCCCACTGCTACTAACCGGTAAAAATTCTGTAAGTCCCTGGATTAGTCCAAGAACTAAAGCTTCTATCCAACTCATTTAAACTATTTGATTTCTAATCAAAAACCTGAAAGGCAAACAAGCTTTATGAACCCGAATTCCTGTCCCTGGGTTTTTTCATGATTGCCCAGATCTCAAATGCAAATCCAAGTAAAATAATAATGGGCGCAAGTGTTATTCGCCTGAAACTAAATATTTCTTCACTGAATTCATTTGGATTGTCAGACTTGCCACCTATCATTAAGAGAAATCCTACCAGGATTATGATAAACCCAACTATTAACAAAACATAATTCTCCTTTGCCAGGGAAAAGTTCTCTTCCTTTTTGTTAAGCTTTTCTTTTGTTGCCATACTCTTCCTTCAATTTTTAATAAAACAGATCTTCTTCTTCCATTCTCAGATATTTTGAAACTGCAAAAAAAGTAGATATATAATTCAGAATTACCCCAAGCAATACAATTGCAAGTGATAAGAAAACCAATTCCTTAAGATTTTGAAGTTTCAAAATCTCCGGATATTCATTTTGAGCCATGTAAACCACACTCCCTATTAAAATAATTGCAAATAACGCAGCAATTATTCCATGAAAGGCGCTTCTGATAAGAAAAGGTTTACGAATAAAGGTCCTTGTGGCACCAACCAACTGCATAGTATTTATTAGAAACCTTTTTGAATAAACTGACAATCTAATTGTATTGTTTATCAGGGTCAGTGCAATAAAAAATAATGCTAAAGAAAAGACCAATATAATCAAGCTAATTTTCCTAATATTTTCATTGATCAAATATATCAGTGATTCATGATAATAAACTTCTTTTATGGGAGAATACTCCATAAGAGAACTTTCAATATGTGCAATACTATCAGGGTTCGCATAAGAAGCAAAAAGATACACATCAATAGAGGCAAGTAATGGATTATACCCCAGAAAGCTAATGAAATCCTCCCCTAATTCTTCTTGCAGATTTTCAGCAGCCTTTTCTGAAGATATATACTTAGTAGCTTTTACCCAGTCGGCAGCATCCAGGTTTTTTTGCAATCTCCTTATATCTACCTCCTTTGTATTTTCTTTCAATATTATTGAAATGTTCAAACTTTCTTTCACGTAATCTGACAAAGTTTTTGCATTAAGAATAAGCAGGCCCATTATTCCCATCAAAAACAAAACAAGTGAAATACTAATTATAGAAGAAAAATAAGAACCTTGTACTTTTCTCCTTGTATAAGCTGGATCCTTCCCTCTCATATGATTTTCAATAAGCTTGCAAATATAATAAATATCTTCGAATCAAGATATTAGACTCGAAGATATCTGAAAAACCGGAAAAATACGATTCCTAATCAACAATATCAACCCAGCCATGCTTGTCCGGAGTGTCGCCAAGCTGAATTGCCTGAAGATTATTGAATAATTTTGTAGTGACAGGCCCTGGCTCCCCATTTCCAAAAGTGTAAATTTTATCAGTCCCGGGATCAACAATTTTTTTAATTGGACTAATAACGGCAGCTGTTCCGCAGGCACCAGCTTCTTCAAAAGTTTCAAGCTCTTCCACAGGAATATCTCTTCTTTCCACTTTCAGACCCAGATCTTTTGCTAATTGAATTAAACTTTTGTTGGTGATTGAGGGCAAAATAGACGGAGATTCGGGTGTTATATAGGTATTGTTTTTTATTCCAAAAAAATTCGCAGGGCCACATTCATCTATATATTTCTTCTCTTTCGGATCAAGAAAAAGAACATTTGCATACCCATTTTCATGAGCCTCCTTCATTGCCAGTAAACTACCGGCATAATTTCCACCTACCTTTATATTGCCTGTTCCCTGAGGTGCAGTTCTATCATGATTTCTACTAATCATCATATCCACCGGCTTAAATCCCTCCTTAAAATATGGGCCTACAGGAGTAACAAAGACAAGAAATAAATATTCAGCAGAGGCTTTTACTCCAACTTCAGCTCCAACACCCAGGATCAAGGGACGAATATATAATGCTGCACCTGATCCGTGAGGAGGAACAAAGTCCTTATTCTTTTGTATAGCCATATAAATTGCTTTTCCAAAAAGGTCTTCCGGAACTTCTGCCAAAAGAATTCCCCTTGAAGAAGTCAACATTCGTTTTGCATTCTCCCGCCAACGAAACAGCCGTATTTTATTATCTTTTCCTCTAAATGCTTTTAGGCCCTCAAATGCTTCCTGACCATAATGAAGACATGTTGCTGCCATATGAATATCCAGTCGCTCTGAAGTACTTACTTCAATTTCTCCCCATTTATTATTCTTATAATAGCAACGAATATTATAGTTTGTTTTCAGATATCCAAAAGGCAAATTAGTCCAGTCAATATTGTTCATGCTTTTTATTTTTAAAATGTAAAGAGAGTAAATTTGTTCTTGTAATATTTCTTCGATAGTATTTGAAAAGTTAAAGTTAAGCTATGCCAAAATTATTAACAAGGTAAAAAAGATGTTCTTTAACTTGGCTCTTTTAACAATTCTAATTGAATAAGCTGATCCTTTTTCCCAATATCTCTTAAAAGTCTAGCCGTATTTGTATGAAACTCATGGTTTTGCAACAAGCTAATTTGGTCCTTTTTCCATTCTTGAAATGAATCAACCTTGTTCATAGCTTTCATTTCCATGTATAAACTCAAAGAAACTTTAGGATAATCCACCCTTCCAAGAAAATCAAGATTGGCATCACAGATTATTTCTTCCAATAAATTTGTCGGTTCCCCAAATTCCTGTGTAGCCTTTATTAATTTACAGACCTTATTGATTTGCTCCTCTGAATATTGAAACCCTGGCAAAAACCCACGGGTAAAATCACATGATGCTTTTTTATGGTTAGTGTAATCAACCATGTAGCCAATATCATGCAGAAGACCTGCTGTTCTCAGAAGCAACATATCTTCATCTTTTACTTTTTCCGCCCGCCCCAGCAATTCAACCTGAGTATATACATGCACTGTGTGTTTTCTGTTATGGTATTTTAGGTCGTCCCTGATTTCATCGTCAAATTTTGCAAGTATAGTATCCTCCAAATCATTCAATCTAAGCAACTGCAAGTTTATAAAAAACACTTCATTGGGCTCTCCTGTATCTACATTACTTAATTCAGGTCTAATACCCTTAACAAAATACATGTCAATTTCCCCCTTATATTTCACAGGCATTTTTCCACGATACTCACAGAAATAAAAATCCTTAACCAATTGATATGTGGATCCTGAAATATTAATTTTCCCAGCTTCGCCGGAAGATTCCATTCTACTTGCAGTATTTACTGTGTCTCCCCAAATATCATAAGATAGTTTTTTATGACCAATAACCCCGGCAATAACTGATCCTGTATGAATACCAATCCTAATATCCCAAAAATTGGAATTATCTTTTTTTGCCTTTTCATGAAGACCCGCCATATATTTCTGCATCTCCAGTGAGGCCATAACAACTTCAACCGGATTTGTCCTGTTTTTCTCAGGTATTCCCCCCGCACACATATAAGCATCTCCAATAGTTTTTATTTTTTCAGTATTGTATTTTTCAACCACAGAATCAAAATGAAAGAAGAAACTATCAAGCTGGTCAATCAATTCTTCGGGATTCATTTGCTCTGCAATTTTCGTAAAGCCCTGTATATCTGAAAACAAGACTGTAGCCATCTGATATTTTTTCTTGGTAGCCTTACCTTTGGTTTTCAATTCATTAGCAGTGTCCTTGGGTAATACATTAGCTAATAATTTTTCAGATTTGTCTTTCTCCTGCACCAATTCATCTGTTCTTTCATTAATAATTCGTTCCAGGCGAAACTTTTCCTGAGCAAAACTATAAGTTCGGAATTTTGTAAAAGTGGCATAAATTAATATAAGTGCAATGAAATAGAAAAATATTGCAAGCCTGGTTCGATAAAATGAAGGCAAAATCCTGAAACTAAAGCTTGCAGGTTCTGAATATTTACCATCACCATAACTGGTTCGAACATAAAATGTAAATTTCCCTTGTGGCAAATTAGAATATTCTTTAACAGGGAAACCCAATGTGTTTCCCCATTTATCATCAAAACCCTCGAGAAAATATTGATAAAATGATCCCGTATCATTTTCCGAAACTGCAAGCAAAAATAAAACAGAATTATATTTATGCGGAATTTTTACATAGCTTAAAAAATAATCATCCTTTCCCTCCTTTGAGTACTTAGTCTTAACAGCATCATATAGTATCGAATCTCCTCCAAAAATAATTGTCTGAAATTCAGGATGTTTTTGATTAATATGAGGATTCCCGCTTGTAGGGAAATTTGATGCTAAAACAAGTACGATAAATAAAAAAAAACTGAAAGAATAATTTGTTTCTTTAATAAAATTCATAACTTGTAATTCCAAATGACCTGGATAATTAAGTTTATCAAATTTATAATAATTATTTAATTGTCTTAGGTCCGTCGGAATAAAACAAGTTGAAAAAACAACATATTTTTTTTCAGGTAGCAATGCTCTGATAAAAGTTTGCTCCTATCAATCCCCAAAAGATAATTATTATTAAAAATAAATTCAGATGGAAAAAGGTAAAGAAACTATTTTAGTGCCGCATGATTTTACAATTGTTGGAGACTACGCATTGGAAAATGCCCTGGTTATCTCTCAGGCTATGGAAAATAAGCTAATTGTAGTTCACATTGTCCATAAAGAATCTGAAATTGAGGCAGCTGAAGCCAAATGCAAAGAAATTACGGAAGCCTTTTTTAAAGAGCATTTTGTAAAACCGCATTTTATTGTCAGGGAAGGAAGCATTTTTCACGATATTGCAGAAATTGCCGCTGAGGTAAATGCCAACCTGGTGGTGATGGGAACCCATGGCGTGAAAGGAGTTCAAAAACTTACGGGGAGTCATGCCCTGAAAGTTATAGTGCATTCTCAGGTTCCTTTTATTATTGTACAAGGGCCACCTCAGAAAAAGAAATTTGAGAAAGTTGTTTTTCCTATTGATTTCCGTTCAGAAAATAAAGAGAAAAATACCTGGGTAAGTTATCTTGCAAAGTATTATCAAACTAAATTTTATTTCCTGAAACAAGATGTAAAAGATAAGTCCTTCCGTACAAAAGTACAGGCCAATACTAAATTTGCCAGGAAATATTTTGATTCAAAAAATATCGATTACGAAATCCATACTGCCCCAGGGAAAAAGAAATTCTCAAAAGAAACCATTGATTTTGCAAAACAAGTAGATGCAGATTTGATTCTTATAATGACAACCAGAGACATTAGTCTGGCAGATTTTGCTCTAGGAGCAAATGAGCAACAAACCATTGCAAACGAGGAAAAGATTCCTGTTATGTGCGTAAACCCAAATCCTGAACTAAGACGATCTGGTGGCTTTTCTGCCACCGGAGGTTGATGATACATTAAATATTAACTTTGACTTTAAATTAAACAAGGATTTAGTATCCTTGTTTCTTTTATATATTATGCAACTTGTATTTGCTTCCCACAACCTTCATAAAATTGAAGAAATAAAACCTGAACTTTCAGAGAAGATTAAACTTGTTAGTCTGCAAAACCTGGGATATTCACAAGAGGTGCCAGAAAGTTCTGATACCCTGGAGGGGAATGCCCTGGAAAAGGCCAAATATATTTACAACTTATATAAGCTGAATACTATAGCCGATGATACAGGCCTGGAAGTGGAAGCTTTGGATAATGCCCCTGGAGTCTATTCAGCCAGGTATGCGGGAAATCAAAAAGATTCACTCGCAAATATTCTAAAATTACTAAACAAACTCAAGGGTGTTCAAAACAGAAAAGCCAGGTTCAGAACTATAATTGCTTTAATTATAAATGATGAAATTTCCCTATTTGAAGGAATAGTAAATGGGATTATAATTAATCAGCAAAGGGGGAAAAGTGGTTTTGGGTACGATCCAATATTTCAGCCGGAAGGATTTAGTAAAACATTTGCTGAAATGAGTCTGGAAGAAAAAAATCTTACCAGCCATAGGGCCAGGGCCATTCGAAAACTGACTGAACATCTGAATAATATTCTTAAATAATCAGCTTTTATAAAATCAAATTATACCACATTCATTATTTATTCCGTTCTTTTCTATATCCGGAACCAAGAAAATATATAAAGTGAAAAGAATAAAATATTTCATTTTCCTGTCCTTTCTGTTTCTAGCTCAACTGCTTGAAGCACAGGTGGCAATAGGGAAATGGCGCGATCACTTGCCTTATTATCACGCCATAAGTGTTACTGCCATGGAAAACGAAATTATTACCGCTACAGAATTCTCATTATTTTCCTACAACAGGTCCACTGGAGAACTATCTAAATTTTCGAAAATTCAGGGATTATCAGATACCCGGATATCATTTGCAAAATACTCTCCAGAGAGTAAAGTTTTGCTGGTAGCCTATAATAATGGGAACCTTGACTTGATTCAAAATAATCAGGTATTCAATTTATCAGACATATACCGGGCTGCTATTCCTGGTCAAAAAAGAATAAATAATTCATTTTTCATTGACAACCTGGCATACTTATCCTGTGAGTTTGGAATTGTTGTACTTGATATGATTAAACGCGAATTTAAAGACACCTATTATATCGGAGAAAATGGAAGTGCCATGCCGATATATGAAATCACTATTGAAGGATCCACTTTATGGGCTGCTACAGAAAATGGACTCTACACTGCTGATAAAGATGATCCGCTACTGGTAGATTATTCACACTGGTCGAAAATAACAAATATTCCTGGGGCAAGTGGTAGGTTTGATGCAGTGGTAACAATTAATAATAAAATAATTGCAAACAAAACAAACACATTAAATGCTATTGACACAGTGTATCTGTTGGATAATTCTGTGTGGTCATTTTTCACTCATAATGACGGAAAAATTAATTCCCTCTATTCCGGGAATAATGCCCTCACAATAAATGGGAATGGGAAAATATTAATCTATGATGAATCTTTGAACTTCATTACTGAAATAAACCAATATGAATGGGGCACCCCGGATCCAAGGCATTCCATTATTGATGAACCAGGTACCTTATGGATTGCTGACAATACCAATGGCTTAATAAATACCAGCAACTTCGTCTCCTTTGATTACCTTTCTCCGGAAGGACCCTACACAGAAAACGTTTTTGCCATGAGCCATCGGGATAATACATTATTTGTATCAGGAGGAGGACTTACGGGAATCTGGGGGAACACATGGAAAAATGGAGAAATTTTTTCTTTCTCAAATGGTTCATGGAAGAATCAGATCATATGGGATGTATCGGATATAATAAATATTGCTTCATTTCCCGGCCACCCAGAACACTTGTTTGCAGCGACCTGGGGCTTTGGAGTACTTGAAATATCTGATTTAGAATTATTAAATTCCTTTATGCCATCAAATAGTTCTTTGCAGGCCATTCAATCAAATCCTAATGTTGTAAGAACATGCGGCTTGTTGTTTGACGATTATCAAAATCTTTGGGTTACAAACAGTAGTGTTATCAACCCTGTTTCTCTTAAAAATCCTTCCGGACAATGGAAAAGTTTCCACTTCAATGGCTTAATAAGCAATAAAATAATAGGACCTCTTTATGAAACAAGAAATAGGGATAAATGGATTACAATTCCACTTGAAAGTAAACTCTTTGTTTTCAATGACATGCAAACTCCCGAGATTGAATCTGATGATCTGTTCAGGCTCATTTCTGTTTTGGACCAGGAAGGCAGGAACTTTAATAAAATTATGTGCCTAATTCAGGATCAGGATGGCACCATTTGGCTAGGAACCGATTTGGGTCCTCTGGTAATCTATAATCCAGATGACATTCTTTATGGAGGGGAAGCTTCAGCCCAAAGAATAAAAATTCCAAGAAATGATGGAAGTGGTCTCGCAGATTATCTTTTGAGCACCGAAATGGTTACGTCCATTGTAATAGATGGAGCCAACAGGAAATGGATAGGCACAAAAAAAGCAGGAGCTTTTCTTTTTTCGCAGGACGGAACTGTTGAAATAGAAAACTTCAATAAAGACAACAGCCCTCTTCCTTCTAATTGGATTACCTCTATTGCAATCGATGAAAAAACCGGAGAAGTGTTTTTAGGAACAGATAGTGGCATTTTATCCTATAGGGGAGAAGCAACCACCGGGTCAGATGAAATGATTGATGTATATGTCTTTCCAAATCCTGTTCGTGAAAATTATTATGGCCCCATTACCATAACAGGTTTGGTTTCAGGAGCAAATGTAAAAATCACTGATATCAGTGGTAATTTAATTTTTGAAACTAATGCACTGGGGGGGCAGGCAATCTGGGATGGATTAACTTCTTATGGCAAAAGAGCCAGTACCGGTATATATGTGGTGTTTATCAGCAATGAAGATGGAAGCAAAATTTTTGTCACAAAAATCCTCTTTATTAATTAATTACTCGTACCGGTTCTATCCTGAAATTGAAGACTTATTTTTTCAATTATTTTTTGTGAATAGCTCTTGGGTCTTTCATACTTCATTCTCTATGCTTAGTCCTCAACAATCAGGCTGGAAATTCGTTCAATCTGTTTCTGCTTGTTAACCTCCCTCAGGTTCCTGGCAGTTTTTGTAAAATATTGGTGAGAAGAAATAAATTTTACCTGCAGCTTATTCCATTCATTCAGGGTTCCAATTTTATTTTGTTCACTTAACTCTTTATACAAAGTGTTGGATACCGGTATAAAGTCACTTCGTCCAAGATAATCAAGGTCGGAATCGCAAATAATGTTTTCGAGAAGATTTTTTGGGGTAGGTGGTAACTGAGTAGACATAATAATTTCACAAATATTGTCAATCATTTCAGAAGTATAGCCGTACTTGGGTAACATCTCCCGGGCGAGTTGAGTTCCATGAAATTCATGATTGTCATATTCAATTGTGTGTCCGGCATCATGAAACAAACCTGCAGTTTTCAATAATAAAATCTCCTCATCAGAAACTCCCTCTCCCCATCCAATAAGTTCAACTTCAGTAACTACATCCACCGTATGTTTAACATTATGATAGTACAAATATGCAGGAAGCTCCTTCTCTAATATATCGAGTATTATTTCCTGGATATCAGTAAATTGTATCAATCCAAATTTAATGAAGAAGGCATGGTTTGTTTCAATACCTTTACCATTTACTGAGAACTCGGGTTTAATCCCAACAACTTCATACAGGTCCACATCACCTTTATACTTTACTGGCATTTTCCCATAATACTCACATGTAAAGAATTCCTTGATCAGTTCATAGGTCATAACCGAAATAATAACTTTCCCATTTTCTGCATTTGCTTCAATGCGACTTGCAGTATTGACGGTATCGCCCTTAATGTCAAAAGAAATTTTCTTCTTACCAGAAATATTTGCTGTCACCGGCCCTGTATGAATACCAAATTTAATCTTCCATATTTTTTCCTTCCTGTTTGTATGTTTCTTTTCCTTTTTCTCAATAAAGTACTTCATTTTTAAAGCAGCAAGAACAACTTCAACCGGGTTAGTTATATTCTTAACCGGAATCCCCCCGGCACACATATAGGTATCCCCGAAAGTTTTAATTTTCTCAATGTGCAAGTCCTTAACAGTTTTATCAAACTCAAAAAATATTTCATCTAATTCATCCATCAATGCCCCGGAATCCATGTCTTTTGATGCTCCTGAAAATCCATGAATATCAGCCAGAAATACAGTAGCCATATTAAATTTAAGAGATCTGGGAACTTTGTCATCTTTAAGTTCAGAAATTTGGCCGGGTTTAAGTTGAGATACAAGGGTTTTATATTTTTCATTTTCCCTCAACAGTTTTTCATTCAACTCCTTCAAACTTCTAAGCTTGCTTTCAAACTTCTGATTTTGCTTTGCTAGTTTTGAAATCCTTTTTACAAGTTCCTTTTCCTTCTGAACATCCATAATCTGAATTTTTCTATTTAATATTGCAAGTACTAAATTAAGTTAATTCATTTGAATATACTATTTGAATGATTATAAAAACAAAGGGAATTGTCCTGCATCATATCAAATACCGCGAAAGTGGTATTATTGCCCATGTTTTCTTACGCGATATTGGACGTCAGAGCCTTCTGATTCAGGGTATTCGGGGGAAAAATTCAAGGGGTAAACTCACCTTGTTTCAGCCCTTATATATTCTTGACCTGGAAATCTATTACAAGCCTCAAAAAACACTGCATAGGATAAAGGAGGTTAAGAATTTTATGCCCTATCTTTCTATACCTCATAATATTATAAAAACCAGTATTAGTCTTTTCCTTTCAGAAATTCTATATCACTGCCTGAAATCGGAAGAAAAAGAGCCTGACTTATTTGATTTCCTTATTAATTCGTTCCAAATACTGGATCATAGCAATTCTGGAATTCCTAATTTTCATCTTGTTTTTCTCCTAAAACTTTCACGCTTTTTAGGATTTTATCCAAATCTTTCTGGTCTTGATAATCCCTTCTGTTTTGATCTGAAAAATGGAATTTTTCGAATTAGCCCACCAAATCATCCATTTTACCTTTCACAAACTCATACAAAAATTTTGAAAACCTTACTGGAATTAAATTATGAGCAATTAAAAGATTTTTTCATTAGCAATAAAGTTCGTGGTGAAATGCTTGCTAATATTATTGACTACTACAAATTCCAGGAACAGACTGTGTCTGAAATAAAATCCATTGAAATTTTAAGAGAAGTGTTTCGATAAAGCTTTCTTTTCTGCTGAATTCACTACATTTGATTTCCTTAACCCAAATTTGAATAATACCATAATGCCTCTCATTCCATCTATACTTAACTGGCTCAATGTGAAGAGAATACATCAGATGAATCTTTTCAGGAAATATCCGGTAGAGGTTCAGGAGGAAGAATTAAGGAAATTGCTCTCTACTGCAAAAGATACAGAATGGGGTAAGAAATATGATTTCCAGTCTATTAAGACATTCCATGATTTTAAGAACAGGCTTCCGTTGCAGGACTATAACAATATCAAACCATATGTAAAAAGACTCAGAGAGGGGGAAGTAAATTTACTATGGCCAGGTGAGATTAAATGGTTTGCAAAATCATCTGGCACCACTGAAGATAAAAGCAAATTCATTCCTGTAAGTAAAGAAGCCTTTGAAGATTGCCATTTCAGGGGAGGTAAAGATATTCTTGCAATTTATACATATAACAATCCGGAAACAGTAATGTTTTCAGGCAAAGCACTAGTCCTTGGTGGAAGTCATAAAATAAACAATTTTTCAAACCAATCATTTTATGGAGATTTATCTGCCCTTCTGATTGAAAATTTACCTTTTTGGGCAGAATTTCTCAGAACCCCGAGTCCAAAGATTGCCTTAATGGATGAGTGGGATAAGAAATTAACTGAAGCTACCAGGCATACCATTCAGGAAAATGTAACCAACCTGGCCGGAGTGCCATCATGGAACCTTGTATTTATCAAACACGTTCTGGAATTTACCGGAAAACAAAATCTTATAGAAGTCTGGCCAAATCTGGAACTTTTTATTCATGGCGGCGTAAGTTTTGAGCCTTATAAAAAGCAATTTGAAAAATTAATCCCAAACCCTAAAATGCAATATTTAGAAACATACAATGCTTCGGAGGGTTTTTTTGGTATCCAGGATGATCCTGATAATAAAAATATGTTGTTAATGTTGGATTATGGAGTCTTTTATGAGTTTATCCCAATGGATCAAATTCATAAAGAAACTCCTCCCACAGTTTCTGTAGGCGATGTTGTTCCCGGGGTGAATTATGCGATTGTTATCTCTACAAATGGGGGGCTTTGGAGGTATATGATTGGAGATACTATTATTTTTTCCAGCACTTATCCTCACAAGTTTTATATTTCTGGTCGTACAAAACATTTTATTAATGCCTTCGGTGAAGAAGTAATCATTGAAAATGCAGAAAAAGCTCTTTCAATAGCATGCAAAAAATCAAATGCCCAGATAACAGAATATACCGCTGCACCAGTATACATGGATGATGACCAGAAAGGAAGTCATGAGTGGGCAATTGAATTTTTAAAAGAGCCTGAAGACCTGGATTATTTTGCAGAAGTTTTAGACCATGCACTGATGTCTGTAAATTCTGATTATGAAGCAAAACGATACAAAAATATTACCCTTACAAAACCTCTGCTTAAGAAAATCAAAACCGGAACTTTTTATAATTGGTTTAACGATCATGGTAAACTAGGGGGCCAGAATAAAATTCCCCGCTTATCAAATGACAGAAAGGTTCTTGAAGAACTACTTGAAATTAATAAGAGATTGAAAAAATAATTTTGTTGATAAATAAAAATCTGCATTCTATCAAAATTGAGTGATATTAGCTCAACAAAAAAGGAAAGAAATCAAATTTATTAGTATTTTTATTTACTTTGAAAACTTTAATTTTAATTGATCATGCATATAGCCATAGCAGGAAATATTGGTTCAGGAAAAACCACCTTAACAAGATTACTTTCAAAACATTACGGATGGGAAGCTCATTATGAAGATGTAGATGATAATCCCTATTTAAATGATTTCTATGAAGATATGCAAAGATGGTCATTCAATCTTCAGATTTATTTCCTGAATAGTCGCTTCAATCAGACCCTGGATATTAGAAAGTCAGGAAAAACTGTTATCCAGGATCGTACAATCTATGAAGATGCCTATATTTTTGCCCCCAATTTGCATGCTATGGGATTGATGTCAACCAGAGATTTTGAAAATTATTTCACTTTATTCAACTTAATTAGCGGCCTAATAAAACCTCCCGATCTTATCCTTTATCTAAGGGCTACCGTCCCTACACTTGTCAGTCAGATTCAGAACCGGGGAAGAAAATATGAAGATAATATCCGTCTGGATTATCTGAAACGCCTAAATGAAAGGTATGAAGCATGGGCAGAAGCATACAATATGGGAAATATGCTGATTGTGGAAGCAGATCATTATGACTTTCCCAATAATGCAGATCATTTAAGTGAAGTCATTGATAAAATTGATGCCGAAATTCACGGATTATTTTAATTCTGTTTTCAAAAAGTTCAAGGTCTCTTCCCAACGAGCTTTGTCCATTTTAGCTCCAATTACTTCAATTATCTTTCCTGATAGCAGGGCTCCTATTTGCCCACATTTATCAAGTGGATATCCCTTAAGTAAGCCATATATAAAACCCGAAGCATAAAGATCACCGGCTCCAGTTGTGTCTATGCTATTTGCTTCTATTATACCAACCGTAAAAATGTTCTTTCCCTGCTTTATCATTGACCCTTTACTTCCAATTTTTACTACCGCAATATCACACATCTCTGAAATATCATGTAAGGCCTCTTCGGGTTCTTTTCCTGTAAGAGATTTTGCCTCTTCCTCATTTGCAAACACAATATCAACGTGTTCAGAAATAATTTGTTTCAGGAATTCCAGGTTCTCCTCAACTATATTATAGCTGGCCATATCGATAGAAATTTTTGCGCCCTTTTCTTTTGCCAGGAAAATTGCTCTGCTTACAAGCTCATTATTGGGAACCAGGTATCCTTCAAAGTGGAAATAATCATAAGCGGAAAAATGATTCTCCATAAGCATATCGGAATGAATTTCCAGTGCTGCCCCCAAATAAGTGGCAAAGGTTCTTTCTGAATCCGGAGTGATGAATGCGGTAGCATATCCTGTTCCGGTTTCTCTATAATTCAAAAAAGTGTTGATCTGATGATTCTCAAGATCAGATTTAAAATAACTCCCATATTCATCTTTCCCAACTGCACCAATATATCCGGTTTCCACACCCAGCATTGCCAATCCATGTATTGTATTGGCCGCTGATCCTCCGGAACTCATGATCTTTTTTAGAGTTTTTGTATAATTAAGAATTCTATTTGCTCTATCTTTATCTACCAGTTGCATACTGCCTTTTGGAAGCTCCAGCTCATTTAGGATCAGATCATTATCTAATTTTATTAGTACGTCAACCAGGGCATTCCCCAAACCCAGAACTTTTTTCATGCTATGAATTTTTAAAATTTTTGCAAATATATTGTTTAATTAATGAAAACCGAGTATTTTTGCCTCGCTAAAATTCCTCATTAGCTCAGCTGGTTAGAGTCCCGACAGGTCGGGATTAATCAGAGGATCATTGGTTTAAATCCAGGTGAGGAAGTTTTGAAAAAAGAATTTATTAAATTCCTCATTAGCTCAGTTGGTTAGAGTCCCGACAGGTCGGGATTAATCAGAGGA
>DAOWNN010000063.1 GCA_030642585.1 Bacteroidota bacterium
CAAACAGTGAATCAAGCTTTGTGACAAAGTTCTCATTTCCACCCATCAATGCTATTAACCCGGATACATCATGAGGGACAAACCAGGAATACTGCCATGCATTTCCTTCAGTATATTCATCAAACCTGTGTTCAGAATACAGGGGATCAAAAGGCTCTTTCCATTTCCCATTCTTTAGTTTCCCTCTCATAAAACCAGTCTCCTTATCAAAATGATTCCTGAAATTTTTTGCTCTTAAACTAAAAATCTCAAATTCTTCCTTCTTCTCCAATTTATTTGCCATAGCAGCAATACACCAATCATCATAAGCATATTCAAGAGCCTTTGAAACAGATTCATTCTCAAGATCTGCCGGGATATATCCCATATCCCTGTAGTAGATTAATCCCTCCCTGTCTTGCATTGCAGATCTTTTCATAGCCTGAAAAATAAACTCCGGATCAAGGTCTACAAGTCCTTTCATAAAGGCATCCACTATTACCGGTATACTATGATAGCCAATCATGGTATTCGTTTCATTACCCATCAGTTCCCAAACCGGTAAAAGCCCGGATTCTCCATAAAAAGACAAGATTGAATTAATCAGATCAGGAACCAGTTCAGGAAATACCAGTGTATATAATGGATGAGCTGCACGAAATGTGTCCCAAAGTGAAAAAATTGTGTATTGCTTCCTATTCTGGGTTGAACTTACTTTGCCTTCCGGACCATGGTACTCGCCGTTCAGATCTGAAAATAAGGCAGGAGCCATCATAGTGTGATAGAAAGAGGTATAAAAAATCACCTTATCCTCATAGTTTGTAGTTTGTATCCTGATTTTTGAAAGCTCCTTTTCCCATTTTTCTTGAGTTTTCATCTTTACCTCAC
Organism: Bacteroidota bacterium; assembly: GCA_030642585.1. Classification (GTDB taxonomy): domain Bacteria; phylum Bacteroidota; class Bacteroidia; order Bacteroidales; family VadinHA17; genus JAYEGO01. The sequence goes on from DAOWNN010000063.1 coordinate 868, forward strand.
TAAAATTCCAATGAAGAATCTCCTCTTTCAGGCTTCTTATAGCCCCATCGATACTGGCAGAAGACAGGCCAACTTTTAGCTGTATGGTATCTGTTGAAAACTGAAAAATACCCTGTACAACCTTATTCTTAACTTCCTGCATTCCACTATTCATTCCACCTTCAATCAAATCATAAGCAATCACCGGCTGATCAAACATAGCTGCAAAATAAATTATCTGGTCACGGGCCCAGCCTTTAGATCTTCTATAACCCGTAATCATACCATCCTCATGAACCTTCAGAGAAGCTTCTGTTGCCTGATCCCAATTAATGCTAAATCCCAGGTCAAAAATAATTGCAGGATTCTTTACCTCTTTGAAAATATACCTGTGAAAACCTGTTCTGGGCGAAGTAGTTAATTCTACCTCAACCTGTGGATCTTCCAGGAATACTGAATAATATCCAGGCTCAGCAGTTTCGGTGTTATGCGAAAAACCAGACCAATATTTCTTCATGTAGGATAATCCACCATGGGAAGTATCAGGCAAAACAGGTTTATTTACCGGAAGAACTGAGATGTCAGCAAGATCTCCAATCCCTGTACCACTTAAGTGGAGGTGGCTGAAACCGGCAATTATAGAATCGCTATAGTGATAACCCGAACACCAGTCCCAACCAGAAGTTCCATTATCCGGGCTAAGTTGAACCATCCCAAAGGGTGAAGATGCACCGGGAAAAGTGTGGCCATGCCCCCCGGTACCAATAAATGGGTCAACATAAGACAGTAAATTTTCTTCCTTAGGTGACGAGCAGGATAATATCATAAATCCAGATATGAGTATCCACATCATTGTCCAGCCAGGTATATTCTTCATTGTATATATTTTATTCATGTCAAATATTCGTTCTTATATAATCTCAAAACCCAATTCACATTTCGATCAAGAAACAGACTCAATCTGGAATTATCTTGTATTTGCTGAACTGCAAAAAATCCAGATTAGTTAACAGCGCCATTAATTTAAGTATTTTATTATCTAGGCCAAATGGATTGCATGAATCTTTTTATATTTATTCTCTCCTATTTCTGCAAATGAAGAATATATTAATTAAGGTGAGCTCGATTTAAGGCTATACTTAAACAGATGATAATCAATAAGCCCGTCCTTTAGGGCGGGGCTAAACAATAATATTAGCACCTGAAATTTAAATACCACCTGGCAGCTTACAGGAATGACCCCTGGACACTATTCTTGGGACTTCAGGCTACCTACGCCTATGAAGGAAAAGCCGGCATTTACATTCTGATTTTTCAGATTCGATTCAAAAATATAGCACAAGTTTTCACGTCTTATAGGGAAATCAGATGTGTTTTTTCAACAATTACCTCTACCCTATTTCTTCTTTGAAGGTTTATATCCCTTTTGTTTCGCAGCTGATTCAAGTCTTTGCTGCCACTTAGACTTTTGTACTGGTTTGGAATTCTTTTTTGCTTCCAGTTTTTTTAGAATATCCTCTTCATTTACAAATTGCTTGGATATCATATTTTGAGCAAAAGTGATAAGATTTGCCAGGAAATAATAGTAAGTCAATCCTGCTGAAAAGTTATTCAAAATAAGCATGAACATGACAGGCATCATATACATCATGCCTTTCATGCCAGGCATCTGGGCTCCTCCGGCCTGGGGTGGGCTGTTAATTTTCATGGTAAGAATGGTAGAGACCGTCATCAGCAGGGTGAATAAACTTACATGATCTCCGTACATGGGAATATCCCAGGGAAGATTTAAGATGGAATCATAAGTTGACAAATCATGTGCCCAAAGAAAACTTTCCTGTCTGAGTTCAATTGAGGTAGGGAAAAAACGAAACATGGCAAAAAGGATAGGCATCTGCAACATCATAGGCAGACAACCACCAACGGGGCTAACACCTACCTTTTTATACAGAGCCATGGTAGCCTGCTGCTTTTTCATAGCATCATCCTTCTTGGGAAATTTTTCATTTATTGCATCTACCTGTGGCTTCAGAACTCGCATTTTTGCCTGTGAAATAAAGGATTTATAGGTAAGTGGAAACAAAGCCATTTTTATGATAACAGTAAGTACCAGGATAATAAGCCCATAGCTACCAATGAACCTGTTCAGCCAATGAAACAATTGAATAATAACATACTCGTTTATAATCCGAATAATATTCTTGCCAAGAAAAACAAGTTCTTCCAGATCTATTTCATATTTCTTAAGAGTCTTAAAATGATTTGGCCCAAGATAAAAATGCATCTTGTAGGCTTCGTTTGAATCACCCTTATATGGCATACTCAATTTTGCTTGCATAAACCTTATGTACCTTTCCGATTCATCGGTTTTTGTAGATTGCACCCAACCGTTCAGAAATGGATCTTCTGATATCAAAACAGAGGAAAAAAATTGGTCTTTATAGGCAAGCCATTCTAATTTAGTGCTAATATCAAACTCTTCGACATCCTTACTTGCCCTGATCCTGGATCCGTCAACCTCGTCCTGGAAATATTTAAACTTAATTCCGGCATAGTTATTCTCATTTATTCTTCCCTTTTCCTGCTGGGGCATATATATTTCCCAGCTTAAATCCAGAGAACTAATATTCCTGGCTAAACTCTCTTTCAATCCAACTATTTTAAGATCGAAGTCGAGCATATATTCATCCGGCTTCAGGCTATATATATAATCAATATATTTCCCTTCTCCGGCAACCAGGCGCATAGTGAAACTTAAGGCTTGATCTTCAACTATCATAGTCTGCCGGTCAGTCTGAGGAGTAAAATAAAGATCGTTTGTTTCAATCGGATGGTTATCAATAGTAAAAAATTGAAATCCAAAAACTGTGGAATCCCCCTCAAACAAAATGAGGGGCAAAGTGTCATGGGTCTGAAACTTTTTCAATTCCGCCGAATATATCTTGCCACCCTTATTTGTAAATACCAATTTTATCAGATCATTTTCAAGCGTAAAGAATTTCTCTTCCCCGACAGAAGCTTTATGAAAAATGCCGAATTGACTTTCTCGTTCTTTGTCAGTTTTATAAACTTGATTGTCTTCAGCCAAAGCCTCCAGAGAACTAGTCTCCGGGTCAATTTGCTCCTGAGTAATATTTGAGGACTGAGCATTCTCATCAGGCCTGTTATCATATAGGCCCATGGTCTGATTTATTTCAGAGATCTGGGTTTGGGGATATTGTTCTTTGGGCTTAAAAGATTGAGCCTTACGATAAGCCAGGATGGCATGAGTATAATCTTCAGCAATAAACAATGAATCAGCGTATGAAATCTCCTTATCGTATGCCTTATCAAGTTTGTTATTGTTGTAATAACTATATCCAATAAAGATTACTCCTATCAACAAAATTCCTATAATAGTGTTTCTATCCATAATAAATTTTTCTCAAAATGATTTTTCTAAGGCCTTAAGCATTACACGCAGCCTTAACAAATGCAACAAATAAAGGATGGGGATTAATAACAGTACTATGGTATTCAGGATGAAATTGGACACCTACAAACCATTTATGATCAGGAATTTCCATTATCTCTACCAAATCCGAATCGGGATTTATTCCAACAGCTTTCATTCCCTTTTCCTCGAAATTATTTAAAAATTTGTTATTAAATTCATATCTGTGCCTGTGTCTTTCTGTAATGCTTGTTTGCTTATAAGCCTGAAAACTTTTGCTGTCATCTTTTATTTCACATGAATAAGCACCTAAACGCATGGTTCCTCCCTTTTTAGTTAGCCCCTTTTGCTCCTCCATGAGATCAATAACCGGATAGCTTGTTTCAGGGTTCAGTTCCGTGGAATCAGCAGCTTTAAGTTGCAATACATTCCTTGCAAATTCGATTACAGCACATTGCATACCCAGGCAAATTCCTAAATAGGGAACATTTTTTTCTCTGGCAAATTTCACAGCAATGATCTTCCCTTCCAACCCCCTGCTTCCAAATCCGGGAGCAACCAGTATTCCCTGTAAACCACTCAGCACCTCATCAACATTACTATCCTGAATTGTCTCTGAATGTATAAAATCAAGAATCACCTTGCATTCATTCATTACTCCTGCATGTATAAAGGATTCGGAAATTGACTTGTAAGCATCCTTTAACTCAACATATTTGCCTATTAGCCCAATACGTACTTCATACTTTGGAGATTTTAGTTTCTTTAAAAAACTCTTCCATGGTTTGAGCTCGGGTTCCCCACCTTCAGGAATGCCTAATTTAGCAAGAGCCACAATGTCAAGCTTTTCATGCTTCATCCTGATAGGAACTTCATAGATTGTAGGAACATTTATCGACTCAATAACTGATTTACGATCCACATTACAAAAAAGGGCAACTTTATCCCTTAGATCCTCAGATAATTCTCTTTCTGTACGCAGTACAAGAATGTCTGGTTGAATACCATTTTCCTGAAGAACCTTTACCGAGTGTTGAGTTGGCTTGGTCTTCAACTCACCGGTAGCTTCGAGATAGGGAACCAGTGTAAGATGAATCACAAGACAATTTTCATGTCCCAATTCCCACTTCATTTGCCGTACCGATTCAATATATGGGAGCGATTCTATGTCCCCAACCGTTCCACCTATCTCGGTAATTACAATATCAAAATCTTTCTTTTCTGCCAGGTACCTTATACATCTTTTAATTTCATCGGTTATATGGGGAATAACCTGAACTGTTTTCCCCAAATAATCTCCTCTTCTCTCTTTATTTATAACAGACTGATATACTTTCCCCGTAGTTACATTATTCGCCTTGGAAGTGGGAAGATTAAGAAAGCGTTCGTAATGCCCAAGATCAAGATCTGTTTCAGCACCATCCTCAGTTACATAGCATTCTCCATGTTCGTAGGGATTTAAAGTCCCTGGATCTACATTTATATAAGGATCCAGCTTCTGTATGGTTACATTATACCCACGAGACTGCAATAACTTTGCAAGGGAAGCAGAAATAATTCCTTTACCCAAAGAGGAAGTAACACCTCCGGTCACAAAAATATATTTGGTTGTTTGCAGTTTCAAATTCGCTTATGTCTTAATTAAATTCATTCTACTTATTCAGGCTTATAAGTTCAAATCATCAATCATTTTTATTTTCTTCTCAAGTACCCTTAAATTTTCCTTTGCCTGGTCAATTTTCTGGCTTACCTCCTTAATCATAGAATCAGCATTCTTCGATTTTGCAAAAAAACCAATATTATTTTCCCAAAGTATAATATCGCTCTCCAGTTGTTTTAATCTACCCACAAACTTTTCTCTCTCTCCTTCAAGTTTATCTTTACCCCTGGAAACAGACTTGAGATTTTCAAGCTTATTTTTATATCTTAATACATTTTTTTTCTCATCGTCAACTTCCAGCTTGTCGAAAAGATTATCTATCGACTTTCGATATCTTTGAGATATTTCTTCCTTTTTCTTAATTGGGACAAAACCTATCTCAGTCCACTGTTTTTGAAAATTCTTAAGATCTTCAAAACTCTGATTCACATCCTCGCCAAACTGGTGTTTATCAATTTTCTCAATTAATTCTTTCTTGGCAGCAAGATTAAGATCATATTTTTGATCTATGGTCGAGTAGTATTCAGATTTCCTGTTAAAAAAATTGTCGCAAGCAGTTCTAAATCTTTTCCATACCTTTTCAGAGTACTTTTTTGGTACCGGACCAATCTCTTTCCATTTTTTCTGTAAAAGTATTAACTCTTCAGTTGTCTTTTTCCACTCCTCGCTGCTCTGGATTCCCTCTGCTTGAATACATAAATCCATTTTCAGTTGCAGGTTATTCTTCTGTAACTCCTTATTTTCAGCATAGAATTCCCTTTTCTGGCTAAAAAAAACATCACACGCTTTCCTAAACCTCTCGTAAATCAGATTATTATCTTTCTTAGGTGCAAATCCAATTGTCTTCCAGTTTTTTTGAATTTCAATTACCTCTAGTGACTTTCTTACCCAGATTTTATGAGATGACATCTCCTCCTCAAGTGTCCTTTCCACCTTTTCACATAATTCGGTCTTTGCTTCCAGATTTTTTTTCAGGGTAGATTTAGGATCTTCATAATATTGCTGGTGCTTTTTATTAATCTTTGCCGTAGCCGTTTTAAATCTCTCCCATAATTGTTCCTTTATATCATTGTGTACAGGGCCAATTTCCCGCCATTGCTCATGGTATTTCTGTAATATTCTGAAATTGGACACTGAATCATCTTTTAGCAATAAGGCCTCAGTTTTTTCACACAGAACTATCTTAGCTTCCATGTTTTTCCGTAAATTAAGGTCTCTAAGTTCTTTGTTGATTTTTATATAATCATAGAACTTCTCCACATGATAATGATAATTCTCCCAGAGATCTTTGAGTTTACTTTGAGGAACCAATCCTATAGATCTCCATTTTTTTTGATATTCCCAAAACTCCTGAAAAGTTTTGTTAATAGACTCTTCCTTATTTATAAGACCTTTGAGCCCTTCGATAATTCTAAATTTCTCCTCCAGATTAGCCTGTTTTTCTAACTCAAGATGCTTATTATGTTCATATTTCCTGGATTTGTACTTATTTAACAGGCCCTTGAAATCTTCTTCTCTTGGGTCAGGTTCAGGTTTAAAATCTTCCTCACTACCTCCATCATCAATAAACTTTTTCCTGATTTTTTCGGTTTCGGCTCTTAACTTCTTATAAAAATAGGTTTTAATATGATCTACATCCTCCCGAATCTCATGCACTGGTCTTCCTGAAATCAATATAGACAAAGTATTTATAAGCTCATCCACAGAAAACTTGCTATAATCAACTGCCTTAATTTCAGCTTGCTCAGTTTCAGCTTTGCCATCTTTATCCACATCTGATTTTTGATCACCGGATTTTTTGTCAGTCTGTACTTCCATTTCACTTTTTGCCTCAGACTCAGCTGTTTCCGGAAGTTTTTTATCCTTATGAACAGCAACAGGGTCTGATGCTTCCAGATTCTCTTCAGTACTTTCAATATCATTCTCCGGGGAATTCCGGATCTCATTTTCCATGGGATTTCCATCTCTCTCAATAAGGCTTTCCTTATTCTTCTTTTTTTCCTCTTTCATAACACTCCAAAAATCAAATTATTCCTGCCTTATATACAGGATGTAAGAACCTTTAGACATTCATTTTCACTCAGGCTACGAAAATATACATTTCACTGGGAATACTCAAAAAAAAATAACATTTATTGGATGCTTCAATTCTGACCTGCTCCTGAAAAAAAATGTAAATAACCTCTATAGAGCATTCACGGGAAAAGAAACATGCATATTACCATCCTGAATAAATACCAATCAAACCAATAAACAAAGCCATGACCATATTGATAAATTTCATCAGGAAAAAACTTTTTTTCGATTCTGCCAACAAAGGGAGACTTCCATGTCCATCCTGAACAATTGAATTTACTATCAAAACACTTAATGGGATTGTTCCAGCAACAAATAAAGAAATAAACACCATATGTGGCCCTGATTCAGGAATGAGACCAATAATAATAGCAAGGATTAAAACAATGTGCAAATTTCCCTGAACCCAATCAGCCAAATCCATTCGACCTTCAAGAATATGGATAACTAACATAGCGCCAAAGCTCCATAAGAATATTTTAATAAAATGCTTCTTGATTACATGTTCCCAAAGATGTTCTTCAAGGAAATGCCCTGATGTAGTGATGATTATAAATAAAGTGAATAATAATATCAGTATTAAAGAAATCCTGATCCAGTTCCACTCCTCAGGTCCAATTATCCCGATAAAAATAAGTACAAGCACAGATATCACCACTCCACTGGATAAAGCCCGAAGTAAGGATGGTTTTTTAAACTGATCAAATATTCTGGTTCTGTCAAGGCTGACACTATCTTCCTCTGATTGGTGAAGGCTAAATTTGTGATTTGGGCCAAAGGGCTGAAAATTAGCGATTCGAGGCATAAGATTTAATAAAAGACCAGTAAGGATGGCAATACCAAAAATTATAAAGGTAATTTTTAAAAAACTACCAGGAATAATGGCAAGCATTACAAATGCTTCATCGCCTGAGCTTGCAATCATTACAGTTACAAGAGCTGCAAAATTCATGAGCCTGTGAGAAAACAGGGATACCGCTGTGAAAGTTCCCAGGCAGCCTGGGATAATTCCCAAAAGTCCTGCAATTAATACCTGAATCCATGGAGAAGCTTTGAGCTGCTTACTCCAGTTACCCCTGGTCTGTACGTTCAGGAACTCGATAATTAACATTACCAGCATAACAAAACCGGTGATCATCAGAGCATGCTGAAGTACCTCAATAACAATTTCTAAATTCATAGTATGGTTCCTGGCTTATTAATTAAGCGACAAAAATACAATAATTTACCTTCTTTGTATTAAAGCATGCTAATAGGTGAAATATATGAAAGGAATAAAAAAAAATCCCTGAAGAAGTGACTATAATGAACAGGGAAAAGAACCGGAACAACGGTCCAGACTTCTTCAGGGATCTGCTCTGAATTTTATTAAGTTTCTTCTTAAGTC